>JAAUOQ010000297.1 GCA_012034795.1 Leptolyngbyaceae cyanobacterium CRU_2_3 | reverse complement strand
GATCGCGATCGCGGGTGACTTGTTGAAGATGTGTTAGCAGGTTTTGTTGTAAATCAATAATTTTGTCGATCTTTCGGTACCTCCAAAGAGAATAACTCACCAATTTTGGCATATTCCATGGGCCCACCCAATCGGGCGATGGGCTTCATCAGTTGAGTATCCACCAACCCTAGATCGGCGCGGTATAAGCCTTCTCGAACATGAAACCGCAATACTTGCCCTAGCACCATCACATTGGGTGCTCCAGCAACTGGAACGATTTGTGTCACCTTACACTCCATGGCAATCGGTGCATCTGCAATGCGAAAAGGACGAACGTTTATAGAAGGAACAGCTTGTAGATGAGCAGTCTCAAATTCATTCACTTCATACGGAACCTCAACTGCCGTTCTTACCATGGCATTGGCCAACGCTTCATCGACCACATGACAGACAAATTCATCGACCTCTTTGACATTGCGAAGCGTATCTTTTTCTTTTGGCTCTTGGCGACGATACGCCACTGAGAACATAATCGTTGGTGGAAATCCAGCTACGGCATTAAAGAATGAGTAGGGAGCAAGATTGGGAATACCGTCTGCACTGATCGTAGAAACCCAGGCAATTGGACGGGGCGCAACAATACTAGTCAAGAGATGATAAGGAGCAGGATCTTCCATTTCTGTAGGTACAAACGAAATCATTTCTAGCTCCTGCTTCTTGGCTGAAACATGGGATTGATCTTATTGCCTAATTATTACTGCTGCAAGCAGCTTGATGGTGAGGAGGTAAGGACAACCAGCAGGCTATCTTAATATTTCGCAATTTTCTATAGACTAGAGAGGACGAGTGTTCAGTTTTCAGATATGCCGCTTCAACCTGCCCAATACACTAAGTTAGATGAAAGTGACGATGGACTATTCTACAGTTCTCCCAGGTTTGTCACTCATGTCGATGAGGGCTTTATTCAACAGTTGACCGATCTCTATCGAGAACGGCTGAAGCCCCCTATGCGGCTCCTTGACTTGATGAGCAGTTGGGTGTCTCACCTCCCCGAAGAAATGAAATTTGAGCATGTCGAGGGACATGGACTCAATGCCGAAGAGTTAGCCCGTAATCCTCGGTTAGATCATTACTTTGTGCAAAATCTCAACCAAAATCAGCTTTTGCCCCTGCCCGATCTATCGTTTGATGCCGTGCTGATTACGGTTTCAGTGCAATACTTGCAGCGTCCAGACGCTATATTGGCAGAGATTTATCGGATCTTAAAGCCGGGGGGGGTTGTCATCATTAGCTTCTCCAATCGGATGTTTTACCAAAAGGCGATCCAGGCATGGCGAGACGGCTCAGAAAGCGATCGCGTTGCCCTTGTCAAAGGCTACTTTTCTGCCATACCCGGATTCAGTCGGCCCGAAGAGATTACTCGCTTGAGCACTGTACCGGGTTTCCTCCAGATGTTGGGCGTTGGTGGTGGCGACCCCTTCTATGCCGTGATTGCCCACCGGCAGTAGAACCGTAGAAACGTTCCAGTACAACTCCAATCATTTCCAATCATTGACCCTGATGCCAAAATCATGATGCCAAAATGACATCGTCATAGCCAGTCATAGCCAGTCATAGCCAAGGCATAGCCAAAATCATGGCTGCTACTTCCATAAAGTCTCTCTAGTGACATAAGCGATCGCCCCATTTGTGTAGGATGATGAGAAATCACTTTCTATAGTTCTGTCCTTATGTTGCTGGAATCTAGCCCTGCTGAGCAACAAATGTCTCCTTCAGCACCTCGTTTTTCTCCTATTGATTTGCAACGGCGCACTGTGCGCCCGATTGGGGTGTATGCACTGCGGGGGCTTGCCTCAGACGGCGATCGCCTACTAGCGCTGGACTCCACACGCGGACATCTTGTGCAGGTTGACTGCCTCAATGACAACACCATTGTCCTCAACCCTCATCATGTCCAAGAATTTGTCGATGCCAAAGGATTAGCCCTCTGGGAGCAGCAACTCTGGTTTGTCAGAGAAAGTCAAGTCTTTTGGTGTACACTCTCGGATTTCACGCCCAATCTATTTTTGACGTTGCCCTATGAAGCGGATGGGGTAGCCGTATGGCAATCAACAGTCTATGTGGTCAGCCAGAAGGCAGGCTACATCTTAGTGTTCGATCGCACCACAGGCAAGCGCATCACTCAGTTTCCAGCACCAGGCGTCGGGATAGAGAATCTGACGGTGACTGAAGAGGAACTGTGGATTTGTGATGATATAGAACGATCGGTTTATTGCATGGATCGAGCTACAGGAGAGGTACAATTCAGCATCCTTACCCCCTATGACTGCCCCTCTGCGATCGCCTTTCATACCACTGGTCAGCTATCGGGGCAGGTCACTGGGCAGGTCACTGGGCAGGCATCGGGGCAGGTCACTGGGCAAAGTGGCGATCGCATCCTCTATGCCTCTTACGCCGAAGAAGAGTTTTATATTCGAGATAATCCCAATGATCCTGACAATTTTCGAGAGCTAACCTCGCGCCATCGCACCTTCATCCATCCCGTTCACTTCCGCTACTACCCCGATCAGCGATATGCCCTTTCTAACGGCTACTTAGTGGAGTTGTCCTATGCAGAGGAAATCTCGCCCCTAGAAGGTGCGCCAACGCTGACGAATGTGGAATGGCGGATTGCTTTGCCTACAGAAACGCATCGGCAAAAGGTGCTCCATGTGGAGCCGGTAGGACTACCTTTTACTGAAGAGATCCAGGAAGGGCAGCGGGTTGCAGTTTTTCAGTTAGATAAACTCAGTGGCAAAGGCGGCGGGTTATTTGGTTGGAAAGCTTTGTTAGAAGTACGGGCGATTAAATATCGTTTGACGCCGCGCCAGGTAGAAAAGCTGCCCCCCCTCCCCACGGGATTTCAGGAGCAGTATCTGTCTGATAATGATGATTTAGCGATGGATTCGCCCGCTATCCGTCGGGCAGCACGGGAGGCGATCGGCACAGAAACTAATCTACTGCGGAAGATCCTGAAGATCCGCAATTACGTCTACGATCGCATGGCTTATGGCATGAAGCCGTATATCGACACGCCAGATGTAGCGCTTGAGCGAGGAATCGGCTCCTGCGGAGAATACGTAGGGATTTTATTGGCGCTAGCCAGGCTGAATGGTATTGCCTGTCGCACAGTAGGTCGCTATAAGTGCCCAGCCGATCCTAACCAAAGAGGGGTGCCGCTCCAGCCAGATTACAACCATGTTTGGATCGAATTTTTTGTGCCAGGGTTTGGCTGGCTACCTATGGAATCCAACGTGGATGATGTGGCAGAGGGCGGCCCTTACCCAACCCGTTTTTTCATGGGGCTACCCTGGTTTCATGCCGAAATTGGCAAGGGCATTTCTTTTGAGAAAATCAAGGCTGCTGACAAGCCGGACGATATTTCGCTAGGCGATCTTTCGATTAACCACATTCGGTTCACGATCCTGGAGGAACTGCCACCGCCGAGTTAAGTTTTATCCCATAGTTTAGCGTCTCATCTCAATTCGCTGGACTTATCCCCTAACTCTGCTTAAACGGAATGTCTTCGTTGATGGCATCTATTTCTTGTTGTTCCATTTGATTCACCTCGCCAATATAGGTCTCCAGAATTTGTGTGAGGCGAGAATTGTAGAAGCGATGGAGTGAGTAATTGGGGGTAGCAGGAAAGCCACGCCGCTTTTTGTGTCTGCCGCCTGCACCCGGATCAAAGGTTTGGATGTTGTGGGCGATCGCCCATTCAATCGGCTTGTAGTAGCAAGTCTCAAAGTGCAAGTTTTCAATATTTTCAAAGGACCCCCAGTAGCGTCCATAAAGCTGATCCCCTTTGGTCAGACAAAATGACATGCCAACTGGCTGAGGTTTAGACTCGTGATAAACCACAAACAGTACAACCCGGTGCCTGTAGTTAGAGCAGAGTTGCTCAAAAAATTCGCGGGTTAAATATTTACTGCCCCACCAGCCAAACTTATCGCAGGTATCGCTGTAAAAGTCATACATAGTTGAGAGCAGCGCGGGAGTCAGTTGCTCCCCTGTCAATGGCTCCAAGCGTAGTCCTGCTTGTGCGACCGCCTTGCGTTCGCGCTTGATATTGCGCCGTTGATTGGCATTGAAAGCTGCCAGGTAATCCTCAAAAGTCTGGAAGCTTTGATTGCTCCAGATATAGCTGTGGTGTAGCCAGCGGCTGAAGCCATATTGCTCCATCATCTGCCGCCACTGAGGATCGGTATAAAGAAAGTTGCAGCCAGAAATGCGGTTTTGCACACAGAACTGGTCATCGCTCCGATCATGAGTTGCGTCAGTTCAAGTTCATCCTGATCAGGTGCGATCAAAAATCGATAGCCTTCTACGGGGGTAAAAGGCGACATGCCCAACAGTTTAGGGTAGTAGCGAATGCCCAACCGCTGCGCTAAATCTGCCCATTGATGGTCAAAGACAAATTCGCCATAGCTATGCCCTTTCAGGTAAAGTGGCGCAGCAGCAATCAAGGATTGCCCCTGCCAGAGCGTCAAATGACAAGGCATCCAACCCGTCTTGCTCCCTACGCTACCGGATGTCTCCATGATATGCAACCACTCCCATTCTAAAAAGGGGGTCCGCAAAGGCAACGCTAAGGCATCCCATGCAGTTTGGGACACATCAGCGATTTTGTCGAGCCATCTGACGGTGTAGCAGGATTTGAGTTGTTCAACCATGAGGGTAGGGGGTGAGTGCTGTAAGCTAGCTTCTGAGGGGTTGGGCTGAGGAGTTAGGTGAGGGGTTGGGCTGAGATCAGGGGCTAAGACAGGGGTTCAAGACAGGAGCTAGTTAGATCAAGACGAGTTTAAGATCAAGACGGCTGTTTCGTTCAGTATTTTTTCTCGTCTATTCCCCTGCTTTCTTTTAAGTTAGTTTAATTTTTTATTTCTCCAGGAGGGAGTAATGAAGAAAAACTTCCTGATCGATCGCTTTGGCTAGACGAGGAGTCTCAGGCGGGGGGCAACGTTATCCGGAAAGCCATCTCCTTCTACTGGAGTAGGAGCCTGCACCCCACCCAAATCAGTGGACAGATCGTTAGCCAAAGCTCATCAACTAGATCAGCCGCTATCAGCGAAGCGACAAGTGTGCCACCTCCCGTTACAACAATTTTTCTCAGCCCTGCCCTAGCAAGCTGCTGCAAGGTTGTGTGCCAATCTATGTGCCAACCTAGCTGTCCTGAAGTCTGAAAGACAGTCATTATCTGTTGAAATTCTGTTCGATCACGCCAACCTTCCGCACCCGCTAAACTAGTGAGTAGCCAACGAGAAACGTCTTGTTGAAAGAATCGAAAGTCCGGATTGAGCTTGCCAGACTGAGAACAGACAATATGAGTAGGCTGGGACGGCTTCTGCTGTTCCTGGCGTTGCTGTAGCAAATCAGGATTTGTTACCCTCAGAGTTGTGCCATAGGCACGGAGCGTCCCGCCCCCAAACAAAACCCCATCTGCTTGAGCAATTTGGGTTTCTAAATGGGACTTATCGATCGCTGACCCAAACCGAGCTGGCGATCGCCAACTATCTGCAATTTTGCCATCTACGCTCGTCGCCAACACAACCGTTATGGTGGGTTGCTGTTTATCCTTCATGCTTTGCCTGCTCTTTGGTAGGTCACCCTAAATTCACAAGATT
>JAAUOQ010000296.1 GCA_012034795.1 Leptolyngbyaceae cyanobacterium CRU_2_3 | reverse complement strand
CACCGGATGCTGCCAAACACAGGTTTTTCAAGTAGTGTGTAGGGGCCTGCCCAGATGCCCACAGGACTCCACAGAGGCTGGCACAAAGGTGCTACCCAGCTGTAGATGCACGGCATTGCCGCGATACTATCAGTTCAGTCTGTGCCCCGATCACAGTGTTCGATCTTGTATTAGGTCATTGGGCTCTGTGGCCCACACCGACTCAGCATCAACACTGCCAACAAGTTGTTCATTTGGGTATGGCATGGTCCCCAGCAAAGTCCCCAATCCAGAACAGGAACTCGGGCCTGCACTAGCACACTCCAGTGCACATGTCATCATGACTACGCCACCCATGTGTATTCACCACAGCAGCGCTGCGCCGCGTCCATCTGCTTCCCCGGCATCACTGGAGCCGTCTGTGTAAAGCGAGTGCACCGAACGAGCGGGACAAGGAGGTCAGCCAAGGGATAGGCACGGTCCAACTCAGCTTTTTTCTGGTTGCTGCTATGAACAGAACGGGACAAAGAAAAAAAATCGCCTGGTTGAATTATTGAATAGTGTGCCAACTGCAAGAAGTTGTTCGAAGGATATACGCTCATTCTCTCCATTTGCTCACCCATGCCATACATGAGCAGAGTTGTGCCCGAGATGTCCAATATGTGCACTTGTGCCCTTGGTCAGGACGCCTGGCTCTGTGCTACCTCCAGCGCAGACGTGCACTGGCGGCAATGCTTGTGTTCCTGGTGAAAATCGGTAGCTTTCATAGCTTCCTTGCTATGTCTTGCCCAGTGAAGACTGTTGACGTGGGGCTGCAGTACCATTCCGAAGCACACCTCCGAGATTATCAGCCAGTTGTAGCGCAAATTGAACTTTTCCCCCACATCGTACCTGCGATCGCGCTCAAGGATTTGTCTCAAGTTGTCCAGTCTGCACATTATCTTAAGGGTTCAAGCGCCAACGTCGGAGCCAAAGCCATGCACTCTGCTGCCGCTCAGTTGGAAAAACAGGCCCAACAAAACCAGCTTGCACAAGAAGAAGAACTGTTAGCAGAACTAATGGACTCTCTGCACCTGATTCGAGGGTTTATCGTGTATCGAAAATCACAGCAGTCCAAGCGGTCAGTCTAGTAGTTTGAGCCAGTAGTTTATGGTTATGAACTTGCACCTCAGCCTATTCAACTGATCTCCCCCTCGCACTATCCTTCCTAAGAAACATCACATTAAAAATTAGGGCACAAATTTTGTGCCCTACTCACTTTTAAAGGTCGGCGAGAAATATAGCCATAGCCTGAAAGTCAAACAAACTTGGGCTATTCTGCATCAACGAATTCTTCCTCTTCTTCATCCTCCACTTCGACGGGAGCGACAGAGTTAGCAGAAACCACCGCCCCCATTTCCAACTTCTCGCGTACCAGCTTTTCCACTTCTTTGGTGAATTCGGGTTTTTCTTCCATGTACTTAATGGCATTGTCTCGCCCTTGGCTAATGTTCTCACCCTTATAGCTGTACCAGGCCCCCCGACGAGCGACCACCCCAGTTTCCTCAGCCATATCGATCAAACAGCCCAATGTAGAAATCCCTTTTCCAAAAATAATATCGAACTCAGCAATCCGGAAAGGAGGAGCCACTTTGTTTTTAGCAACTTTCACCTTAGCGCGAGTCCCATACTCTTCATTCCCTTTCTTTAAGGTTTGGATTCGACGGATGTCTAACCGTACCGAAGCATAGAACTTGAGGGCATTTCCACCTGTTGTAGTTTCTGGATTGCCGTAGGAAACCCCGATCTTTTGACGGAGTTGGTTGAGGAAGATGACGCTACAGCCAGTTTTGCCGATATTACCAGTAATTTTACGCAAAGCTTGGCTCATCAAACGCGCCTGCAAACCAACATGCACATCGCCCATTTCACCTTCAATTTCGGCTCTGGGGACAAGTGCAGCTACAGAATCCACAACTACGATATCAACCGCAGTCGATCGCACCAATTGATCGACTATTTCTAGAGCTGCTTCCCCTGTGTCAGGTTGGGAGACGAGTAGATTGGCAATATCTACTCCCAAAGCCGCTGAATATACTGGATCGAGCGCATGTTCAGCATCTACAAAGGCAGCCACCCCTCCAAGTTTCTGAACTTCTGCAATGGCATGAAGCGCTAAAGTAGTTTTACCAGAGCTTTCTGGGCCATAAATTTCAATAATCCGTCCTTTGGGAAACCCGCCACCCAGGGCCAGATCTAGATTCAATGCACCACTGGAAATGGTTTCGATTTTCATGCGAGTGGCATCTCCCAGCCGCATAATCGTCCCCTTTCCAAAGGTGCGATCGATTTGAGTGAGCACCAAGTTTAAGGCTTTTTCTTTTTCGGAACTTTCATTGCTAGTCTTAGCCATTCGCACCTCAACGCAAGATTCTGCGAAATAAAAACTTTGTGATTATGGAGCGAGTACAACAAGGCATAAGGTTGGCTACCGGAGTGTGGGTAAGATGCCCACACTCCACATCAAGGGTATCCATATCTACGCCGTAGACTACTAGGTACTTTGTGCTTGACACAGTACTTTACCCGTAAAAAACGGTGCTTATCTTCATCACAGAGGGTTTCATAGCAAGCCAAATGCCATAAAACTCAACAGAATGCAGTCCAGCTTACTGTCAGTTACGAGTCAGTCTAGTTACCCTGAAGCTAGTTACCTAAATAACAGTCAAACTCTCCTAACTCCTAATGATAATCCCTTTTTCATCGACCATACAAATGTACTAAATTAAATTAGATTTAGCCAGTGTCTCAAACAACTTTTAGGGTTTTTAAGCTTGAGATTTGTCAATTGCCCCGCTCAGTCCTAAGAGCCTAGCCGAAAACCTATTCTGTAAGGGAGTTCCATAAGGTGAGTATGTCTACCCTACCGAAATGCATCAAGGGCAATCGAGATTTTCGGCTAGGCTCTAAAGCTCACCCGCTTCACATTTAACGCTTCCCCTGCTTATGACCTCCAATTTACCCAGTCTGCTCATTCCTGATACTGCTCTGTCCGTTGGTGGGTTGACTGCTTACATTCAAGCATTGCTAGAGCAGGACAAGCAGTTGCAGCAAGTATGGATTACCGGAGAGGTGTCCAGTGCCACTCGCTATCGCAGCGGGCTATTTTTTACGCTGCAAGATCCAGATGCTCAAGCCAGTATTAGCTGTGTAGTCTGGACTAACCAGCTTGGACGATTGGCCACCCTACCCATTCAGGGGGAACAACTCATTATCTTAGGTCGGCTGCATGTCCATCCTCAGCGAGGCACCTATCAACTGATTGTTTGGCAGGCGTTGCCAGCAGGTGAAGGACTGCGAGCCTTGCGCTATCGCCAGTTGCGGAAACGGCTAGAAATAGAAGGGCTGTTTGCTCCAGAGCGGAAACGTCCGCTGCCTGCTCATCCCAAAACGATCGCTGTTGTTACCTCTCCCCAGGCTGCTGCATGGGGTGATATCCAGCGGACGCTGAAGCGCCGCTATCCAGGTATCCATGTGCTATTCTCACCGGCACTGGTACAAGGTGAGCAAGCTCCAGCTTCCATTGTCCAAGCGATTCAGCGGGTCAAGCGAGATCGACGAGCAGAGGTCTTGATCCTATCGCGAGGAGGGGGGCAATTGAAGATATGGCCTGCTTTAACGATGAGCGCGTTGTCCGGGCGATCGCTGAATGCCCTATCCCAGTTGTCGCAGGTATTGGACACCAGCGGGATGAGTCTTTAGCGGATCTAGTTGCAGATGTTTGTGCTCATACTCCGACTGCTGCCGCAGCTCAAGCTGTGCCTTTATTGGCAGATTTGCTGACTGAACATCGAGAGCGGGTTGCTGGGCTGAACCGCGCTGTTGCTAGCCAGCTTGACATTGCTTCTGATGGATTGCATCGCCTGCGAGGAAGGCTACAGCGGTTACACCTCGATCGCCAGATTCGCCAGGAAACCCAGGCGATCGCCTGGTTACGGCAGCGGTTAACTCAAAGTACCCAGAATCGTTTGCAGGAAGCCAGCCAACACTGCCAACTCTTACAGCAAAAGCTGATCTCGTTGGACCCAGCAGCCGTGCTACGGCGGGGTTATGCCGTGATTCGACAAACCAATGGTGCAGTAGCCCGATCGAGTATTGAACTAACACCAGGGCAGGAGCTAACCGTGCAACTTGCCCAAGGTCAGGCAAAGGTAATTGTGTCGGAAATTCTCGATACCATGCAGGCAAATCAAGCCCTGGACAGACAAAGCTAAGATATTTTAGATTGTAGATATTTAATACTTTTTCGGTTTGAATTTTGCAGTTCAATTTTTCCTTGTTTGTGTCATGTAATTCGATGACTAGACTGAATCAAGCACCGTACTACAAACGTTATAAAAACCATGCATGATTCATCTCAACTTTCAGAAACTTTTGACAATTCTAGTACTCAAGGAAGTCAATTGCCTCCTGCCGCTCCGCTGTTACCGCCTGATTGGAATTACGAAATGACAGTCGCTCAGATTGAGTCGATTATTAATCGCATTGAGCTAGGAGAATTGGAATTAGCAGATGTATTTAATCAGTTTGCCACAGCAGCCGGGCAACTCAGACAATGCGAAGCGTTTCTGGTGCGGCAACGGCATCAAGTAGATTTGTTGATAGAAACGTTGTTGGATGAACCAGAGGGATTTTGAGGTTCTCTCGTTGCCATTTAATTCCCTTGTTCGCTATGAATGACTCTGTTCTGTTGGCTAATGACCAAGCGATAGCCCCCTACAGGTAATACAGTAACAGAATAGATCAGATCACCATTAGGGTTAGAATAAGTGGCACTAGAATCGGCAGAGTTTAGATGCACTGGAGATGCCCTCAACTCCACCCGGTCGGTCTGACGATTATAGACATTCATCCGGAGTTCACCATTTTGGTCGTAGAGCCGCACTGCATAGTTGCGGGTTTGAAAATGGGCGATCGTTAAATTTTCTGGTTGAGATCTCGCTGCCACCTGTCGTCTAGAGCGGGATGAAGCTGGGAATGAGTTAACCGATCGCTCCTGGTCAGGGGTTCTTGGCTCCTCTGAAGCCTGAGCGCGCTGGTTCTGCACTTGTTGATTGTAGGTAACGCGATCGCCCTGTTGAATTTTTAGCCAATAGGCACTGCCATCGGGAGCCACAATCACCGAATAAGCGGCGTCTCCCTGGAGATTGGTATAGACAATCCCTGTGTCAGTGACTGTTTGCTGCATCGGCATACCCCGCAGATCGACTTTATTAGTCTGACGATTGTAAAGGTTCAGCCGCAGAATTCCCCGTTGACGAAAGAGTCGCACCCCATACTGGGGAGTTTGAAATGCTAGTAGCGTTTCTGTTTGCGTGCCTTGAGTCGTCGATCGCTCTGGGGAACGAGCGGGCAAACTGGGCTGAGATGGGAGTGCCATTGCCATCGCGGGAGTGAGGAGGGCAATGGCGATGGCACTCCCAGCGGACAAACTGCTCCGGTCAATTCTGGGCCATCTGAAAGTAAATCTACGAATTTTTTTACAAATTCTTTATTATATGAAAATTTGGATTTTTTAAAATAAACTAAATGATTCTATGAAATTTCCATCAGAAATTCTCACTTATTTGTAGATGGCTCAGCGGACTAAGACTCTGTACGTTGCGTCAGCATGCGGCTGACCGCTGA
>JAAUOQ010000295.1 GCA_012034795.1 Leptolyngbyaceae cyanobacterium CRU_2_3 | reverse complement strand
GTTTCTTTTACAGATTTTTTGTATCCGAGACACTGCTTTCTATAGCATTTGCTATATCTCCAGATCTTTCTACTGCGGATTGTCGAGTTGTGTCGGCTGTATCAGTGGCTCGATCCACTACTTGATGCATTAGAGCTGCGGCTATAGATTGAGCATCTCCTAAGACATCCTTGGCAACACCTACGGCATCATCGGCTGCATCTTTAGCAGAGGCAGGAGTACTGACTAAAGTCTCCTTGCCTGAATTAATAGCATCTTTGGCAGAATTTGTAGCGCGATGTAAAGGTTTACTCTCCTTTTCATCGTCAGATGAAGATTTTTTGCTCAAGGCTGCCTGGGCAATTTCCGTCAATACTGCGCCAGCAACGGCTGCACCAATCTTACCTGCGTTGGCTCCTAAAACCTCAAGACGGCTAGGAGGACTGCTTTTTTTTCGATCGCTTTTCTGTTTATCGTTCTTTTTTTTGGTTGTCATCACATCACCTTCTAGGTGCCAAAGCTCTATTCGAGAATGCTTTATCCTAGTCAATGCAAACAGCGATATGTATCCTCTTTAAGAATGAGGATGGTCTTTAACTTGGGGCACATTCGGAACTCTTTTGTGGTTAAGCATATCCCACCCCTTTTCTGTGGACTATGCCACCGGATCAATAGATGGCAAAGAGGGTTGAGCATCAGTCAACGAGTGATCTCGCGTAGATTCGCTGGATGCTTCCTCTTCCAGCGCTTCTTCTCCCTGAACCCCAAAGTCTTCTAGCATCGTATTGATGAAACTGGCGATCGGCACGGCTAGTAATAACCCTGGAAAGCCAAACATCTTGGTTCCCAATAGCAGGGCAACAATTACCCAAATTGGCTTGAGTCCGGTGAAGCTGCCCAAAATGCGAGGGGCGATCGCCTGATCGACTATCTGATCCAAAATCATGGAGATCCCTAACACGCGCAGGGCCAAGGTTGGAGTCTTGGGCGGTTAAAAGTAAACTAATCAAGATATAGCCCAAGACATCCCCAAATGGAATCAAGGTCATCACCCCAATCGTAATTCCTAAGAGAAGACTGTAGGGTACTGCCAACACAAGGAAGGCGATCGACAATACAACGCCCATGACAACGCCAAGGGTGGCTTGACCAATGAAGTAATTCTGAAAATCTTCTTGTAGCGATCGTCGGATGTGAACGCGATTATCGAGGGGTAATAGTTGGAAGAGGGTATTCCAGACTCGCTTTCCGTCTAGCATTAGATACAGCGTCAGGACAATGGTCAGCAACAGCGATGACAACCCACCGACCGCATTCAAGGTCAAGGTTAGAGTTTGGTCTCCCAGAGACTCTAATTCTCCGGGCAGACGCTCTGTGAACTGTGCAGTAACCCGGTTAAGATTAATCGGCAGGTGATGACTTGAGGCCCATCGCTGGACAGTTTGAAGCCGCTCATTCGCAATAGTGAACCAGTCTGGCAAGGTAGTAATCAGTCCGGTCACTTGTTCGAGCAGCGTCGGCACAAGCGTGATCGCCAAGGTTACTAACCCGATCAATGCCAGCAAAATCACTCCCAACACGGCATAGCCGCGACGAACGCCTCGTTTTTGCAAAAACTGTACGGGGTAATTTAAGACAAAGGCAAAAACTGCTGCCAGGATGAAGATCGTCAGCAGTGGCTCAAAATACTGAAAAAGCTGGATTACAACCCAACCATTGAGTGCGGCAATCGGCAAGGTCAACCCTGTTTTAAGCCACTGATTCCAGTTTTCAGGTAATTTGTTCATGAGGTATGGAATTTAAGTATGAAGGTAATGGGTGAGCCAACAGATACCTCGTATTACCTGTCGTCTGGAGAACATTTATAGTTAATCTAGAATCATGTAGATCGCAAAGCTCCAATGATCCTTTCAAAATCCTGGTTTTCCGCCCGTGCTGCGAGTGGAAAACCAGGATTTTGGAGGCGCGACGCACCCCCCGAACCCCCATTTGCGATCTACTGAGAATCTCTATAAATCGATAGATTTCTATTTAAGACAAAATTTGAGAGTACCGTGTCTGTCTGGAGAGATATAACAAGCCTAAATCAGTCACGAGAAAACCTAAGAGGGCTTCAGGGACTATGTCCCAAGGAGGGAGGAAACGTTGCCCCCTCCACACTTTCTCACCCATCATTTGGCATGGCTATAGAGTTTCAGAAAGGGGAAAATCAGATATTGAAAGTTAGCCGGACTAGAAATTGTAGCCCATAAAAATGGTGCATCAGGTCAAATTCCAATGCACCATTCCAGGATTCAAACTATGTTTCAGAAACTCTTAAACCGTCTCTTCAATCCGCTCTTCAAGGGTTGCCGTCTCAAACACCGAAGAATACAAGAAACCCGCTAGCAGTGCCCCAGCAATGGGAGCCAGCCAGAATAGCCACACCTGGCTAAACAGTTCTACACCCGCAAACAGCGCTACCCCCGTGCTACGAGCCGGATTCACAGAAGTGTTGGTGACTGGGATACTGATCAAGTGAATCAAGGTCAAAGCCAAACCAATGGCAATAGGAGCAAAGCCTTGAGGAGCACGGCGATCGGTGGCACCCAAGATAATCATCAAGAACATGAAGGTCAGCAGTAATTCTGTGAGGAAACAGGCAACCAACGTATAGCCTGCGGGGGAGTGCGCGCCAAAACCGTTGGTGGCTAGGGGGTTAGTGCCTGTAAGCAAGAAGCCACCTTCTCTGCCGCTGGCAATCACGAACAGAACACCTCCTGCTAGAATGCCGCCCAACACCTGAGCCACAATATACGGAAGCAATTCGGAGGACGGAAACCGCTTGCCTGCCCACAAACCAAAAGAGACTGCGGGGTTGAGATGGCAACCTGAGATATGACCGATCGCATAGGCCATCGTCAGCACCGTCAGTCCAAAAGCCAGTGACACACCCAGAAAACCTAGCCCAAAGAAGTTGGCATCTTTACCAGGAGTTGAAGCGTAGGGAAAACCTGCTGCCAGCACTGCACTACCGCAGCCACCAAACACAAGCCAAAAGGTTCCAATAAATTCAGCGAGACATCGCTTGGTCAAAGGCATAGTTGATAAACTCCTTATGATTCAGGTGAAGGCTGCATCAGTGAAATTGCAGTCTTTAATATTAGGTTTGAAGTGTCGATTGGAGTGGCAGTTCCAAACTATAGGCTTAAGCCAGCATGACTGGCTACTGTTTAAGCCAGCATGTTAAGCCAGCATGTTAAGCCAGCATGACTGGCTACTGATGTAAGAATTGACCGAGACGCTTCTGTATTTCTACTAAGCTCTGGCATTTTACCCCAGAGATTCAGCAGGGTAATCTTAATAAAATCTGAAAATTTATTGAACTGAAGGTAGATGAATTCAGAACCGAGTCAGACAATACAGAAATAATACCTAAAATGATTACTGCTGAAAGTATTACAAACAGCTTTGGAGCTAAATATTTGTTGATTTATTTGTTGATTTTCAAAGTTTTGGACAAAGTGAGGTAATCAACTTTAGCATTATGCCTTTTGTCTATCGGGATAACAGACAGGATACGATACTCCTGAATTGGCCGAACGAGCGATTGTTTCAACCCTTCTAAGTGGGCATGATGAAAGTGGCGATCGCCCTTTGCCAACTCCACGACCAAGATCCGTCGTCCTGCATACCCCACAAAGGCTGTTCGGCGAATATTCGCGACAAAACTAGCCGCCACTTCCACTGCAAATGGGTATAGCGTCCCTTTTTCGTCTGTAGTTCGAGCATTACAGCGACCAAGCAGCCATAGCCGACCCTGTGAGTCGAGATAGCCTGCATCGCCTGTCCGATGCCAGATCTGCCCTGCGACTTGAAACTTCGTTTCGGCATTGCCGCGATCGTGCAAATAGCCTGATAGGACATGATCACCGCTCACGACGATTTCTCCAGGTGCGCCAGCCGGTAAGCAACTGAAGTTGAATTCTGCCATTGTGAAGGGGGCAAGGGCTTCGCCCCAACGATCGGGCAAAATTCGCAACTGAATATCTGGCACGGGTACCCCCACCAGTAAACCTGCTCCGTTAGACATGGCCGCAACATCGGCAGATAGGACGGCGTCACAGGAGATGTGGGCGATCGGTTCTGCTTCAGTAGAGCCATAGACCGCACTAACTTTGGCTTGGGGAGCCAGTCGTTGGAGGCGTTCCAGTAAAGGCGGAAACACAGGGGCACCCCCACTAAAGATTTTCTGAAAGCTAGACAACAGCAAATCCTGAGACTCACAATAGTCAGCTAGTCGTGACAGGAAGGCCGGAGAGGCAGCCGTGCTTTGGGGCTGATGGGTTTGAATTTGCGCCATCACTTTGGCGGCGTTGACCTTACCAGGAAAGCGTAGATCAACATTGGGAATCAGCGTTGTGACACCAGACGCTAAATTCGCCAAGACAAAAATCGGCAATGTCGCCAGGTTGATCTCACCTGGCGTTAAGTGCAGGCTTTGGCAGAGCGATCGATGCTGGGCCAGTAAGAAACCGTGGGTTCGCAAAGCTGCTTTTGGGCTACCAGTGCTACCGCTAGTGAAAGTCAGCAGGGCAGGGGTTTGGGACGAAACTGCCAGATCTGGAGCCGTTGTAAAAGATAGTCTGGTCTGCTGAGCAAGCCTGGTCTGCTGAGCAAGCCTGGTCTGCTGAGCAAGCCTGGTCTGCCGAGCAAGCGACCACCGCCTTGCACCTAGAACGGGCAAATCACCGATCGCTATTTTTACAGGAATCTTTTGCAAAATAGGCGATCGCAGCCTCAACAGATGCGCTTTGGCACTGGCAATTAGGGCATCGGGAGGATAGAGAATGCAGCACTGTTCTAAGTGCGATCGCCCAGCCGATGGATCGACAAACATAGCCACAATGCCCAGCCGAAAGAGGGCCAGCAGCAGCACATATAGCTCCACCGACATGGGTTGAAAAACTAAGGCTGCTTGCCCCGATTGCAATCCCAACTGCCGTAACACTGCGGTAGTTTGACAGACTGCATCTGCCAATTCTGCAAACGTCATGGGGGCGTAGCGAGGATCGGCGATCGCCACGACTTCAGGTTGAAGAGATGCCTGAACTTGTAAGAGGCTGGCGATATTTTGATTTGCGACCATTTTTATTGATGTCTGGTATCGGCAATTTTCAGGACAGGTTTACTTAATTTAATGTCCTAATTTATGTCCTAATTTAATGTCCTATCGGCATTTTTTCTAAAATATCTGCGTGTTCTTGTACGTGTTCTTGATCCAAGACAAGGGAATCCTCAACGTTGAAGGTTTCTGGAAACTGAATAGGAATGTTGGCATCATTCACGACTGCCCCTAAGAACTGCACATCCTCCGATTCCATAAATTGCTGTGTTGCTTCATTCAGCAGACCTTCCTCGGTAAATCCTGGGCGCGTCACTAGCAGCAATCCGTCTGTGTAAGGTTCCAGCAACAAGGCATCGTTGTAGCGGTTGAGAATAGGCGAATCGAGAATCACCAGGTCAAACCGACCACGGACATCCTCAAATAGGCGTCGCATTTCACTGGATTCCAGAATGGCAGCAGCTTGCCGTTGAGGTCCGGCGCTAGGCACGAGATAGAGATTTTCGATTTCTGGAACTAGCCGAATGCAGTCTGCTAAGTTGCCGTAGTAGCGCAGGGGTTCCAATTGGCT
>JAAUOQ010000294.1 GCA_012034795.1 Leptolyngbyaceae cyanobacterium CRU_2_3 | reverse complement strand
GGTAGAGAAGAAAGAATATGGGAATCAACTTTAAAACTCAGGGCGCGATAATTCTGAATCGGCTAGAATAGCTCTCCAGATCAGCCTATGCGATCGCTTTATCCAATGCTCTTCCCTATACCTTGTGAATCAGTTCAATAACGCGCTGACCTTGTTTTTTAGTTTGCTGGTAGAAGCTTTGCCCTTCCTGATTTTGGGGGTCTTATTTTCTAGCGCCTTGCTGCTATTTGTCGATGAACGGCGGTTGGTTGCGGCTATGCCCCGCAATCCCTTTTTGGCAGCGTTGGCAGGCAGTTTGATTGGTTGCTTTTTTCCCGTCTGTGAGTGCGGTAATGTGCCTGTGGCGCGTCGGCTGATTGTTCAGGGTGCTCCCTCAGCGATGGCGATCGGCTTTTTGCTAGCGGCTCCTACCGTCAATCCGATCGTCTTTTGGGCAACCTGGACCGCCTTTCGGGATCAGCCAGAGATCGTCTTTCTGCGAATAGGGTTAACCCTGTTGATTACTACCACGATTGGCTGGGTGTTTAGTGCCCAAAAAGATATCCGCCCATTGCTACAAACAGTGGTAGCCCGCGCCGTTCCTGGGAGATCTGCAAGCGGCAAACGGGGCGATCGCCTTGCCACTCCAACAGACGAAAACGCCTTACTTCACTCTGGGACGTTTATCCTGGGACAGTCGGGGCAGCCTTTGCGCCTGGATACGATGTCCCTGGAAATGTCTCAGGCTGCGGCGATCGCGGCTACTGACCGCCCTTTCCTGCAACGGTTGCGGCTAATGCTCGATAATGTGGTGCAAGAATTGCGAGAATTAGGGGGAGTGTTGATCATTGGGACAGCGATCGCAGCTACTGTCCAGACAGCTTTCCCTCGTGAGGTTATCCTTAGCTTGGGGCAAAGCCCTGTGACTTCGGTAGTGGCGATGATGGTTCTTGCCTGTGTCGTCTCGATCTGTTCTACGGTCGATGCCTTCTTTGCCCTCTCTTTTGCTTCTAGTTTTACGAGTGGGGCATTGCTGGCTTTTCTGGTCTTTGGCCCCATGTTTGATCTGAAGAACATTGCCCTGCTTGCCTCCGTGTTTCGTCCCAGACCGATCATTTATTTGTTTTCTCTGGCGGCCCTGCTCACTTTCTTCTTTACCCTCTTGATTAACCTGTACTTCAGCTAGTTATCCTTTACCCTTCCTCTGCTCATGACTGCCCCCGCTAGACCCCGACGCTTGGCAAAAACCCTCCCCTGGCTGCAATCTTTGCTAGATATTGCCGCTATATCAGCCTGGGGGATTTTATTGCTGAAGTTTTGGCTAACCGGAAAAATAAATATTCTGCTGCATCCAGACTATGTCTGGTTAGCTTATTCGGCAGGGTTTTTTCTGGTGGGATTGGGACTGCTCAAATCTAGCCAACTGGTTTGGCGATCCAGAAGCAAGCGCCCTCAAAATTCGATCGCGCCCCAACATTTTTCGTTGTTTCCCCCTGGCTGGGGCAGTGCACTAATGCTGGTTGTCGCTCTGTTTGGACTGCAATTTACACCCCAACCTTTTTCTAGCCAGGTGGCGCTCGATCGCGGTGTGACCGATACACTGACGATGACGCGCTCTCAGCCCCAAGCCTTTCGAGGGGCAAGTAATCCTGAGAAGCGATCGCTGGTGGAGTGGATTCGCACACTGAATATTTACCCGGAACCGGATGCCTACACTGGGCAAAAGGTCAACCTCAGTGGCTTTGCGATTCACCCCCCGGAGATGCCCCAAGAGTATATGGCGATCGCTCGTTTTGTGATTACCTGCTGTGCTGCTGATGCCTATCCTGTGGGTTTGCCAGTCAAGTTAACAGGGGGCGATCGGTCTGCCTATGCGCCTGACAAATGGTTTCAGGTGGAGGGGACAATGGCAACAGAAATGCTAGCGGGTAAACGCCAGTTGGTGATTCAGGCAAGCAGCCTCAAGGAAATTCCTGAACCTGCCAGTCCTTATGATTATTAAGGCAGCGAGTTGGCTGACCACCCTGTTCTAAATTCTTTGATCAGTCCGATTGATCAGGTTCTCTAGGATCAAACATCACTACAAATCTACCGTTGGGTTCGAGCCGCCGCAACACCTGGCAATAGCCTTCGGCATCGGAGCATTTGTGAAATCGTGCCAGGTCTTGGTGCTGGAAATTGGGCAATAGGCGCACGACTACCCATCGCTGAATGCGATCGCGATACGGCATAATGATTTTGTCTCAGTTGCGAATTGGGATCAGCCAGTGCAGAGAAGTGGGTAGCTGCTAGGCACTGGCTACTAACTCTGTTTGAGTTGTCTGTGTTCATTGTCCAAATCTGGACAATATTTATCTTACAGGCAATAGTCCAGATTTGGACAGATCTCGATCATGAACTTCTTAAAATTCTGGGCATGGCAAAAGCAGGGGCAGCCCTCAAGCAAGTTCTGAAAGCTTATGGGATCTCCCAAAACAAGCTGGCTACGACAATGGGCATTTCTCATTCCAACATTCATCGCTGGATCAATGAAGTGGTCGATCCCGCCGGAGATTCCATTCTCGAAATTCGGGATGCATTGGAGCAGATTGAGCCAGAGGCGGCGGAAGAATTTACTCGGCTATATTGGGGAAGGACGATCGATCGCCGAAAACCTGATGACCCATCGGGTAGGCAAACCTGAAGCAGGTTAGTTGATGGATATAAGGGGAAGCGATCGCCTGAGTATAAATTTTATGAGTACAGAATCTTAATAGATACGATAGTGGTAACCTGCTCTGCCAAAACTATGGAAACTCTAATTGAAGAAATCGTCGATAAGTTACACCATCTGCCAGAACCCGCAGTTCGGCAAGTCTTGGACTTAGTTGAATGCCTGACTGAACGCGGAAACTTAGCTGCAAACAGTGCTCATGGAGCGCCAGTAACCGAGGAGCCGCTGTTATCTGTAGCAGGGATACTGTCTGGGCAACCTTGGAGTTCTCAAGAAATTGAGGCAGATCTCTATGGCGAGTAATCGGCCATGATGGCTTATTCATCTATTTTTATTGACACATGGGGATGGGTGTCGCTTGGGCATCGTCGTGATAACTATCATCCGGCAGTTAAACAAGTCTATGAGCAAATGCGTGCAGCCCAGTCTCCCATCCACACAAGTGATTATGTTTTGGATGAAGTCATGACGCTTCTTTTCAAACGAGAAAATTTTCAAGAAGCGGTACGTTTCATGGAAGGCATTTTTGCAGCGGTTGAGCTAGGGCAGGTACAGGTTCATCGCGTCACTTCAGAATATTTCAGTTCAGCCTGGAAGCTCAGAAAGAAGTTTCAAGATAAACCCTTAATCTCTTTTACAGACTTGACTTCTATGGCAATCATGCAAGCTCAAGATATCCAATTTGTTCTGACTCAAGATGAGCATTTTATTCAGGTGGGAATGGGTTTTGTGAGAGTGCCTTAAGCTGTATTAGGCTGAAGGCGATCGCCTTAGCAGCGCTAACAAAATCCATCCCTTTCATTCCTTGCTTCAGGATGAATGCAACGGTTCCCCCGGATCAAACATCACTGCAAATCTACCGTTGGGTTCAAGCCGTCGGAGCACCTGGCAATAGCCTTCGGCATCGGAGCATTTGTGAAATCGTGCCAGGTCTTGATGCTGGAAATTGGGCAATAGGCGCACGACTACCCATCGCTGAATGCGATCGCGATACGGCATAATGATTCTGTCTCAGTTGCGAATTGGGATCAGCCAGTGCAGAGAAGTGGGTAGCTGCTAGGCACTGGCTTTTACGTCACTCGATCCGAATCTGGATCTATTTCATCATACCGCTAAGCGATCCAGATTTGAACCTAATTTTGATGATGAATTCTTGAAACGCTGATTAGCATGTCGAAAGCGGGGGATGCCCTCAAGCAAGTTCTAGAAACCTATGACATCAGTCGGTACAAGCTGGCTCAGGTGATGGGCATTTCCCGATCAAATCTACATCGTTGGGTCTATGGCGTTGCCGATCCCGCCGGAGATTCCATTCTCGAAATTCGCGATGCGTTGAGAACCCTGAATCCAGAAGCGGCTGAGGAGTTTAAAAGGCTTTATTGGGATGAAGCGATCGAGGATGAGGAGTGAAGCGTCTACATTCCCGCTCAATATTCAAATATTCATCATCCAACTTCAACACATGCGGCGTGAATGATCCAGGAGTTTGGGGTGAGGGGACATAAGTTTAGGATGCGATCGATCGATTTACGTAGTAAATATCACACTAATTTCCTGTGCAATATTCTGAAATTATA
This sequence comes from Leptolyngbyaceae cyanobacterium CRU_2_3, assembly GCA_012034795.1. Taxonomy (GTDB): domain Bacteria; phylum Cyanobacteriota; class Cyanobacteriia; order Elainellales; family Elainellaceae; genus Drouetiella. The sequence continues at coordinate 1,398 of JAAUOQ010000294.1, read as the reverse complement.
CGGAAAGTTTCGGGGTAATCCTTCGGAGAGGGCTATTATACGGAAAGTTTCGAGGTAATTCCCTCTGAGTGAGATTATCTGGAAAGTTTCGGAGTAATCCACTCAATCGGGGTAGTTATACCGAAACTTTCAGTAGAATAACTTGTTAGGTTGCTTAATCTGTCGGTTAGGTGAGTTGCTTGCCAACGTTCAAGATTAAATTTGTTTAGGTTAATTGAGGAGGGCGCTGTCTTAGGATTGTCTGGTGCTGTTCATTCATAACTTTGTCTACAGAACTATGCAGATAGAAAGCCCCTTGCTAGAGCTAAGAGATATTGTGTTCAGCTATACAGAAAACAATGGGAAGTTCAAAGATAAGCCGCTTCTGGAAATTGACAAGTTGATTTTGCACCCTGGAGATAGGGTCGGAGTTGTTGGAGACAACGGTTCTGGAAAGTCTACGATCGTCCGGTTTATTCTTGGGTTACAGACTCCGAAGGGAACAGTGAAATTGTTCGGCAAAAGAGCATCATGGGGAAATCACTATCCACAATTGGGGTATATCGGTGATCCCTCACTTTGTCCAGGAGAAACGGGCTTACCAACAGGCGTTTCAGTAGGTGAGCTAATTGATGGCTTCAAGGCAATTTGTGGGTTAGAAGAGAGAGAATACCGCGATTTTGAAGAAGGGCTAGGGTTGAATAAGTTTCTCGGTAAAGGTGTTAGTAATTTATCGAATGGAGAGCGCAAGAAGTTAATGATATTTCTTGCACTTACCAAACAGCCAAGGTTACTTATTGCTGATGAAGCAACTGATGGTCTAGATGATCAGTCAAAAGCATTTGTGATTGAGAAATTAGAAATGCTTTTGGAAAACTCAATTCTCAGTTTGCTATGGATCTCTCATCAGTATTACGAAGTTGCTAGATTAACTGATACGGTTTATAAGTTAACTGACGGCAAGTTAGTATCTGCTGACCAGAAAAGATTCGATTGCGAGATTTACACATCTCCTCAAGAAAGCTTTTGTGGAGCATACAAAAATCTCTCCTCGAAAGGTTGGCTAGAAATTGTTTCAAAGATTTATGGTAGTCCGGAGATTTCTAGATTTGATATTAAAGGTGCAAGAAGTCATCAGTAATTATGAAAATTCAAAACATCAAGATCCTGATAAAGTACTATGCTGGCAATATCAACCAACATCGAAATTTCTTATTAATCTATTTGTTAGGAGTTTCTTTCAGTCTTCTTCCAGTTAGCTGGAACGGAACAGAAGTAACATTTTTGGATTCCCATTAGAGCTATATGGGAATACTAGAGAAGATTCTTTATTAGCTCTTCTAAAAGAGTTTTGTTCTTGGGCTTGGTTTTTTATAGCTATCTTTTATCTGTTACCAAATTTATTGCAAAGACTTAGTG
>JAAUOQ010000293.1 GCA_012034795.1 Leptolyngbyaceae cyanobacterium CRU_2_3 | reverse complement strand
TGGTCCAGCCTGGAAGTCATTTCAAGTTAATCCCTATGGTAAGCCAACAGATTTAGGACCCGAGAAAACGCTGGGCTCACTACGTTCGCAATTCAAGACCTGCATTGAAGACAGTCAAGGTTACTTACTTCTTTACCCTAACGGGTTTAGTAGGAATTCGCTTATTCTATGAAGGAATGCGATCGATTGCTAGAACTAAAGAGCCTGATTTACAAGCGCTGGCTTTCAGTGAGGCTGCCCCCAAAGCCATCGCCCCTGCGGATGATTTTATGGCCATTAGAGAGGCAGGATTGGTCAAGCCAACTCCCTCATTTGCAGATGAGCTACAGCCCGTCGGCAGAGTCATTCCTCCTAAAGAAGATGGGCTGCAAAAACTCGTGTCCGTCTCCTCAAGTTTTGGCTCGTTTTGTATGGACTTGTGGGCAGTCAGTTGGGCTGGACACTGCGTCCATTCTTTGGCGCGCCGGGCGAACCTTTTGAGCTTTTCCGCAGCATTGAAGGCAATTTCTATGCTCAGGTTTGGCGATCGCTATTGACATTTTTAGGATTCAATTAACGTTAATCTAACGATCGCTCATGCAACCGGATTTAGAAACACTCAGAATTACTCCGAGCGAGTTAGAACATCTTACAGGTTTAGAAATTAGCGATACTTTTATGGGTCGGGTTTATCGCCCCTGCGTATTTCACGACCCCAAACGCTTCCGATCGTTTTTGCTCAGTGAAATCCTGATGTTAGGATTAATTCTGATTTTTTGTTTACCAGCAGGTGTTGTCATTGCTCGCGGCTTTGGTATGTTAACGGGAGATATCAACAGCACTCTGCCATTTTTTTTAGTGACTTTTAGCGGGGCGATCGCCATCTTCGTCGGCTGGAATCTCTTCATGAAGCTGCAAGGAAAGCCGCTTAAAACTTTGGCCCACTTATTGGATGAAGTCGATAAACATAACGACATTATCCAGGCTGTCCATATTATGGACGAATTGAGTTCGGTTCACCGAGCCACAGTGGCGTTACTTGATCGTGAAGAAGTTTGTAAAGCCTTAAACGCGACCCGTGCCAGTTTAGTGTCGGCTTTGATGACAGAACGAGTTTTAAGAAAGCATCAGCGGTTTGTTGCCCGACGACAGGAGCTATTCACAAGCATTGAAAGCAATTTGGCAACACTGCAAACCTTGCAAGTCACCAATCAAGCGAACGAATATGGGCAATTGCTCAACGAAGCCTTACGGATTGGTATTAGTATTCGCCAAGAACTAGAGCCTTGGGAAGGTGACTCGCCCCCATAATCAGGAGATTTCTAGCAACCGCCTAAAGCGAGTGCTCCCATAATAGTAAGGATGAAACAAACTCTAAAATTTTGTGCCTGGTCAATGTCATGGCTCCTACTCGGATCGGTGCTCTGGGCAGCACCGACGATCGCCCACTCCCCTAACGTTCCTTCATCCCCTTGGCACTCCAGTCAAGGAGATAGACTAAGCCCCGATCAGGTTCTCCATGATTTGGCTCAATCAACAGTCATCTACTTGGGAGAAACGCACGACAACCCAGCCGACCATCAGGCCCAGTTGCAAATTATTCAGGCATTGCAGCAGCGTCATTCTCAATTGGCGATCGCTATGGAGATGTTTCAGCGCCCCTACCAGGAGTCCTTGACTCAATACTTGGCTGGACATATCAGCGAAACCGAGTTGCTGCAACAAACTCAGTATGAGCAGCGTTGGGGGTTTCCCTGGCAATACTACGCTCCCATTGTGCAATTTGCCAAAGCCCAGCAGTTGCCCATAATAGCGCTGAATACCCCCTCGGAAGTGACGCGGCAGGTCGCACAAACGGGTCTAGACTCTTTAAGTCCAGAGGCTCTCCAATGGATTCCGCCTTTGTCAGAAATTGATCTGAACCATGCTGCCTATCGTCAGAGAATACAGGAAGTCTTTAATTCCATCCACCAAGGGCACAGTTTCAGCGGCAATTTTGACTATTTCTTTCAGGCTCAAGTGCTATGGGATGAAACGATGGCAGATAGCATCGCCAGTTTTCTCAACACTCATCCTGGGTATCACGTTGTTGTTTTGGCAGGGCAGGGACACATCATTTATGGCGATGGCATTCCCAGCCGCGTTGCCCGACGGTTGCAAAACAGAAGAGGTTTTCAACAGCGATCGCTCCTGCTTAATCCTGACGAACTGACTCTCAACGAACTCAGTCCTGATGCACTCAGTCCTGATAAAGCAATACCCCGGAGAGAACCGGTCGCCGATTATTTTTGGCTTAGTTCAACCGCAAAAGAGGGCATAACTGATTCATCAACAGGCGATCGCTGAAGCAAATTCGCTCACTTCCCTGCTGCCTGCTCAACATTGAGAGCATAGTCTCGAAAACGGTTCATGTCAGCTTGCAACGTGGACTCTACAACCCGACCGACAAATGAGTTATCCATAATTTTGCTCAAAATGCTGGGAATCGCAAAACCCACTGTGAGCTTCACAATGCTACTACTGCCGCGATCGTAAAACCGAATTGCTCCCCGGTTGGGCAAGCCATCCACTGACTCCCACTGAATAATTTGGTGCGTCACCATCTTGGTAATCCGAGATTGCCAGCTAAATTCTAGCCCACCCGTTGCCAGCTTCCAGCGCGATATATCAGGGTTGTCTGGCTGAATTTTCACAGAATCAATCCATTTCATCCAACGTGGCATCTGCTCCAAGTCAGACCAGAGACTCCACACTAAATCGATCGGGGTTTCAACTTCAACTTGAACCGTATATTCTAGCCAGTCGGACATAGGGAATAGGTAATAAAGGGGAAAGGGGATCACAGATCCTGATTTGGCATCGTTCTTTATTAATCGTTCTTTATTAATTGTGAGCTGCGCTGTTAGGGAATCTCGAATAAAGACCGAGGCAAACCCGATTGCCGAATAATAGACTGCAAAGTGCCAATACGGATCTCTGCATAATCTGGTATGGGAACGGTGATTGTCGTATCCTCACTGCGCTTTTGCATGACGAGGTGGCTTCCACGTTGTCGAACCTTTTTAAATCCCTGATGTTCAAGGATTCTACATACTCCTTGGGCTGATAGAACTCGCAGCCTACCCAACAGCAATCTCCAGACTGGTTACAAAAACTTCACTGTGCAACCGACTGCTAATTTCGGATGAATCAGCAGCTTCAAAGAACAGTTCTAGTGCTTCAGCCAGATTGTTTCTGGCTTCCTCAATAGTATTGCCTTGACTGGCAATATCTAGTTCTGGGCACATAGAAACGTATCCATCCGCTTCGCGCTCAATAATGGCTGTAAATTTTCGTACTTGTTTCATAAAATTTACCGAAAACATGCCTTAGCATATCTTGAGTTGCCCGACTAGAAAGAGAATATCCTTTATCATACCTACTCACATAGCCTCGACTGCGGTAGCCAGCCTGTGCAACCCAGCCCTCGTCAGGTATCCCATAGCTATCGATTAGGAAAGGTACATTATTTTCGTGCACTTAGTACTTAAACAAGCCCGTTCCTTTCACCTGGTATCCCGTAGGCTGCAAAATTGCAGCGGCTGCCTGCTTACCAGAAATTGTCGCGCCCTCCATGCTGTCAATATAATCTTGCTGCGTGTAGCTACCTGCCAGGAAAAAATTAGATACAGGCGTCTTTTGAGGTGGGCGGTAGGGGTCCATACCAGGGTTTTCCCGGTAGAGTGACTGAGCTAGCTTCACGACATTAAACCAAGTCATATTCAACTGACGTGAAGCAGGAAAAAGATCATGGATTTGCTTGAGGGCATGCTGGGCAACGTCTTCATTGCTCATCTTGACAAAAGGATCGCCGGGAGTCAGGACAACCTGCATCAACGAGCCTTGCCCTTCGCGGTAATAGTCTTGGGGACTGGTGAGAGCGAGATCGGCAAAACAGGAGAAGTCTGCATCGGCACTGTAGAGCAAGTTATCCATACCGGCGGCGTGGTCAAGCTGCTGCCGTTGTTCGGCACTGTGGAGTTCTGTCACCCAGCCATCAAACCGAAGCTGTACTGTTACTACGGGAACGGCTTCTAATTTATAGATATTGTCAAATTCCTTCCACTTGCGCCATTCTGAGGGTAGCAATCGTTGGATGCCTGGAATATCGCAAGCCGCCAGGTAAATATCAGCCGCGATCGCCTCATCAACCTCTCCATTAGCTACCAAAATACCTGTCACCTGAGTCTGTCCGTTCTGCTCTTCAAACAGAATGCGGCGAGTTTGACACCGGGTATGCACTTTGGCGCCGCGTTCCTCAATATAGCGAAGAATGGGTTTGTGAATAGACTCATCAGGCGAACCTGCCAGCATATTGAGCCGTGAGGCTTCAGTCTTAGAGGCAAACATCATGAAGATGGTGAGCATACAACGGGCCGAAATTTGCTCAGTATCAATGAAGCCCAGGGCCAGGGCAATCGGGTCCCACATCCGCTTCAAGCTGTTTTGAGAACCCCCATGACTGCGAAACCAGTCGGCAAAACTGATCGGATCAAGGGCCCGGATCATCTTCATTGCTACGTCGTAGCTCACCAAACCTGGAACAATCGGGCTAGTCCCCAAGGCGATCGCATTTTGCAGTTTGTCTTGCAGCGTCAGTTGCTTCGTAGTGAAAAAAGGCTTTTAAGCCATGAAATTGGCGCACCCAGCAAAAATCGAAAATCTAGCTTGCCGATCTCACCACCCCGATTGACAAAGTTGTGGACATGCTCTTTGGGCAACAATGACTCAAACGCGCCCACATGTTTCATTAAGGCAAATAGGTTGTTGTAGTTGTTAAAAATACATGCAACCCCATTTCTAATGGGGTTGACCGTCTGCATCAACCCAACTACCAGCTTTGCCACCGATAAACGATCGCGCTTCAAATAGTTCTACTTCGTGACCCGCATCCACCAACTCTACGGCGGCCGCCAATCCAGCTAACCCTGCCCCAACGATCGCAACTCGCATTCCTAATCCATTCCTGAAGAGTCTCTTTACGTATCTTAAAAGAATGAGGCTCACTTCAGCCTAATACGGCTAGAAATTGCTCCAGACACTCTGCGACAAGGGTAATATCCACAACGTACTCATAACGTACTGGCCCTGCCATAGTCCCAGCCCTACCACAGTGCCAGCCCTTCGTAGGATGCATTAGCAACAGCGTAACGCATCCACCTTTTAGAAAAATCTTTACAGTAGCAGCACGTTTACGGTAGTCACTTAACGTATCTTGCAAACCACGGAGATTGGCGATCGCCTCTTTTCAATGATAGATCAGCCATTCTACGGAGATTCAGTAAGAATACAGACAAATTCTATTTATCTATCGGTTCCTTTTTCAAAAAATTGGTTTTTCAGAAATATTTTCCGCAGTTTAGCGGATTAAGTTTAGTTGATTTTAGTGAGATATTTTAGTGAGGCAAAAAGTAGAGTCGAGCTAAGAAAAGCTTTTTGAATAGGGGGTTTTCCCCCTCTACACGACTTAAAAAAATTTAGATATCTTCAATTTAAGCAGGATGCAATTCTTCTGAATAAACATCTTATTGAAAAATTTTCGTCGTACTCTCCTCATTAGTTGAATTATGTTGTTCATCTTAAGGAGATGCATCAAAAGATAAGGCGAGTTAAACTGCTTTACCAACAAGCTGGCTAGAGTAATTTTCTATAGGTATTTTCCT
>JAAUOQ010000292.1 GCA_012034795.1 Leptolyngbyaceae cyanobacterium CRU_2_3 | reverse complement strand
CGGAGTTTTGGTGGTTTTGGGGGCGATACGACTTCCTCTGGGCGTGCGGTACTAGCCGCTTGCTTATTCAGTAGTTGATCAACAAACGAGTTGAAGTCACGGTATTGGCTGAAGTCTACGTCGCCATCACCTCGCCCATTCCGCCCACTCCAACTCTTAGAGCGAGGAGTTGTGCCTTGAAAGCCGCTTTGCTTCCAAAAACTGCTGAACTGGTCATACTGAGCCCGTTTGCCAGTATCCGACAGAACCTCATAGGCTTCACCCACTTCTTTGAACTTCTCCTCTGCTACTTTATCGCCAGGATTTAAGTCAGGGTGGAATTGCCGCGCCAGTTTGCGGTAGGCTTTTTTGATTTCTTCTGCGGTTGATTCTTTGGGAACTCCCAAGATTGCGTAGTAGTTCCGAAAGTTTTGCATGTAGGAGAGTACGTTTTAGAGGTTAAGGTTAAGGTTTAGAAATTGGGCATTAAAGCAGTAGGAACCCCTGATCGAAACTGATATTTAGTTTTTTAGGACTCCAGCATTCTAGAGCCACTCGTCGTCATCGTCCCAATCATCATCAGGATTGCTATAGCGATTTGGGTTAGTTTCATAGGGAGAACGTCCCGTATCGAGTGAGCGACGATCTCGTCCCGCCGGATGCCGATTGGGTGTGCTGCGGCCATCTTGGACATTGGTATCTCGCCCATAGAACTCTCGATCTTCCCGACCTGTATCCCGACCTGTGCTGCGGCTTGCACCCCGGTTCAGATCACGACCAACATCGCGTCCGACATCGCGATCAGCAGAAGCGCGATTGCTTCGATCGTAAGAGCCTTGCTCCCCTCGACTATAGGGCGGCTGATCTCTGTCTCGATCATATCCATCCCGATTGCCTGGGGTATAGGCATCGGATTCACCTCGACTAGAAAAGTCTCGATCGGGGCGGTTATAGGCATCGCGGCTGTCTCTAGAACCACTGTTAGAACTGTCTCTAGGGCTATTGTTTCTAGGATAATCCTCTCTGGCATAATCCTCTCTAGCGTAATTATTCCGACCACCCCGATCGTAAGCATTATTGTAAGCATCTAAGCCGCCTCTACCGCTATCCCGGCTGGAAGACGTCACGGTAGTCTCGTCCATAAGAAGCGTCTCGTCCGTAAGAGTCACGGCTGTAGGGATCACGGCTGTAGGGATCACGGCGATCGTCAAAATAGTCATCGTCATCATCCCCAAAGAGGTCTTCCCCGATACTGGAGAGTGTCCGACGAATTGACCCAAAGAAATCGGTTCCTTCTTCGTCTTCTTGGGTTAATTGATAAACTTCTTGCTGAAGATCGTAAAGGGCATCTCGCAGATCAGCTTGAGCAATATCAATACCGCGATCGTCATTTTGCTTCAGGTGGTCTCGCAGTTCTTGCACTAGATTTTCGATCCGACGACGGTAGGAGCTAGCGAACTGCATCCCAAAATCTAGAGCCACTTCGCGCAACTGGCGTTCAGACTCGTAGGTCAGGGCCTCAGCTTTGGTGCGTTTCTCAATGCGATCGCGCTTTTGCCGATCCTGATCTGCATAAAGTTCGGCTTCTTGCAGCATCCGGTTGATCTCGGTCTCGCTCAGATTGGATGCACCTTGAATCGTGATTCCCTGCTCTCGTCCGGTTGTTTTGTCCATTGCTGTTACTTGCAAGATACCATTGGCATCAATGTCAAACGACACCTGGACTTGAGGAATACCTCTCGGAGCCGGAGGGATGCCCATCAGTTTGAAACGGCCCAGGGATTTATTGTCGCTGGCCATTTCGCGTTCACCCTGAACCACATGAATTTCCACCATAGTCTGGTTATTTTCGGACGTTGAAAAACATCCGATCGCCGAACTGGAATTGTGGTGTTACGGGGAATCAGCTTTTTCATAACGCTGCCAATCGTTTCCAGACCTACCGAAAGCGGCGTTACATCTAGCAGCAGAATATCTTGTACTTCCCGATTGAGAATCCCTGCCTGAATAGCAGCACCCACAGCAACTGCTTCATCTGGATTGAATATTTTCCTTGGTCTTCGTACGCATCTAAAAGGACTCTGACCAACTTCTTTGACCATCGGCATTCGCCCAGCACCACCCACCAGGATCACATCGTCAATTTGATCAGGGCGTAGCCCTGTATCGTTCAGGGCTTGTTTGACGGGGGCATGTAACCGGCTAACTAGGTCAGCGCAGAGTTCTTCAAACTGCGATCGCATGATCCGAGTTTCTAAGTGCTTGGGACCGTCTTCAGTAGCAGTAATGAAGGGTAAATTAATGTCCGTTACCGTGACCCCTGAAAGTTCGATCTTGGCTTTCTCGGCCGCTTCCATCAGGCGTTGCAACGCCTGGCGATCGCGCCGTAGGTCAATTTTTTCTTGCTCCATGAACTGATCGGCCAACCAGTCTACAATACGACGGTCAAAGTCACTGCCGCCGAGTTGAGTATCGCCGCTCGTGGCTTTCACTTCAAACACACCGTCACCGATTTCTAGAATGGAGACATCAAATGTGCCACCACCCAGGTCAAATACCAAAATCGTTTGGTTATCTGTGCGATCGAGTCCATAAGCCAAGGATGCGGCTGTAGGCTCATTCAGAATCCGCAGGACTTCTAACCCAGCAATGCGTCCAGCGTCGCGAGTCGCTTGACGCTGAGCATCATTGAAGTAAGCTGGAACGGTGATTACGGCACCCGTGACTGTTTCTCCCAGGTATTGAGTGGCTTCATCTGCCAACTTTCGCAGCACCATTGAGGAAAGTTCTTCAGGAGTAAACTCTTTACGCAAACGCGGGCACTTAATTTTGATCGCGTCATATTCGTCTTTGCGAATGGTATAGGGGACGCGCTTAGACTCAGGACTGAGTTCACTGTAGCGCCGTCCAATATATCGCTTCACCCCGTAGTAAGTGTTCTGAGGATTGAGAACTGACTGCCTGCGGGCCATCTGTCCCACCAGACGCTCTTCTTCTTTGGTAAAAGCAATCACAGAGGGCGTAGTCCGCATTCCTTCAGAATTGGCGATGACGACGGGCTTGCCGCCTTCCATAACAGCAACAACAGAATTCGTTGTCCCTAAGTCAATGCCGACTACTTTTCCCATTCGCTGCGGTTCTCCTCGCCTGAGCCACTAAATAATCTGAGGTCAATGAAGCTATTGATAATGAATACAAGGATAGCTGCTAGTGTCATTGTATCTTGCTACCCATATTGCTTAGGTGAGGATTTCCGTCAATTTTGAGTGATGCGATCGCCCTGATGGGTGATCTAGCAAGTCTGCTAAAAAAAGTGAGGGCTTGGTACTGCCAAGCCCTCACTCATCTCAATCCAAACCGATCAATTTGCGAATTTTACTCACAGGTTTGCCTTCTATGGGTCGTCCTCTATCGAGAGGCAGCATTGACGGCACCTAGCACTTCTAAACTGACGGGCCCTACACCGGACTGCACCAAGCCGATCGCGGAGGCTGCTCCACGAGATAGGTCAATCACCCGATCGCCTGAGTAAGGGCCGCGATCGTTAATCCGCACTACAACAGACATGCCATTGTCCATATTGGTGACTCGTACCTGAGTCCCAAAGGGTAAATTGCGGTGCGCTGCGGTTAAAGCATCTTGGTTAAACACTTCTCCACTAGCGCTGTAATTGCCATCGAACCCAGGGCCATACCAAGAGGCCATACCAGTAATCCTGAGTTGCACAGATCCTAGCGAGAGCGTTGTTTGCGCTCTAGGATCACCTGACACACTCTGGAGGGGTGGGGCATTACCCAACTGCCGACGAATCAAATTTGTGGCTTGCAGGGCGTCTTCAGTCGGATTCTCAGTCGTATTGGGCAAAGTGGTATGGGTGTCCATTTCTACCAATGCGTCCTCCCCCAACTTTAATCACATATCTTTGCTGCTGCTCATCCCAGGATACGGTGATCGTGTTGGCATCTACACCATCATAGTGAAGCTGGTTTGAGTCGAGCCGCAATTTCGGTGGCTCGCCACACTGGGTCATGAGGATCAGTTGGGCTAATGGCCGCATTATTAGGCTGGAGTTCATGAGACTTAGGATCAGTTTTCGGCTGAGGACCAGGCTTTTCAGTTTGTTGGAAGCCTGTGAAAATACCAAGACTATTGCTAAGACTTCTGTCTTGAACACTGGCAACCTTGACTTCAGAGCTATTGGGGTTGCTATTAATGAGTGGCTCTGCACCGTCGGCGGTTGCATTTCCAGAAGATCCATCACCCGATGGAGTACGGCTACTGGGAGTAGAAGCAACACTAGAGGCTAGGAAAGTCAGAACCGGAATATTTTGTAAATAGAGGGTGGCTACCTGGCGTCCCTCTACCTCATAGGGATGAATGACAGCAACCGTTTCTTCGGCGCGGTTAGAAGCTGGGGATTGGTACTCTCCAACTTTGATGACCTCTTGAACCTGTAAGTTGGTCTGTGAGCGATCTGAAGCAATTTCGGCAGAGGTTTCTGCTTGGGGAGAACCTAGTGCCGACTGTACTAGATCTGATTGTACTGGGGTAGCAACCTCCTGGTTTAAAGAACTGTCTCCGGCGGAAACTTTTGCTGCCGAACCCCCGTCTGATGAACTTGCCTGGTCAGCGTGGCTGGGTAGAATTCCTAGCGTTGCGATCAGCAGGGTGGCGGTAAAGCCGCTTAAAATTTTGTGATTCATACGTCCATCGTGAAAGGTACATAGAGTAGCGAGATTCCGATAGCTCAAACTCAAACAAAGAATTTGGTACCTACGCCCTCTGTCTAACTCATACTCGTTACGTATTTACTCCTGGTTATCGAACTGCAACAGACTAGCATGAAGGTTTTGTGATCGGGATCAGGGACACCTGAAAAATCGGCACAACTTCACACAAGCTTTATATTTTATTTTTAGCTGAAACTTAGTTCCCGTAAGAACTAATGTTAATTTTTGCCGATCTTAGCTTCACAGAAAATTTACATTAAAGCCTCGTAATTTTCAGATTCATCTTGTAGTTACTGAATTGGGCAAAAGTTGGGGTTGATTAGAGGCTCATAACAGACGTAATTGAGCCACTTCCTCTGACCTGATTCCGACTTTTGGCAGATCCATCACCAGTTCTCGCAGTTCAGGTTCTGCAAAATCGATGCTTTCATCTGGGTCGCTCGTCAGTAGAGACTGGGCTGTTTTCAGCATCTCATCAGCAATATCAGCAAGATGAGGTTGATGAATCAGATAAGTTTTGAGAGCAGCCATTGGATCGATGCTACTGCCTGTCCCTAGTTCGGGCGATCGCGATCGGGTAGTTTGGCTAATTAACTCAGCCTGAATTGTGTAGGTGTGGGCGGACTGGAGAGCCTGATGTAACCCACTACTTTCAATGAGCGGCAGTTGATCTGCGCGAAGTTGATAGAGCAAACGCACCACTGCATCTTCAATGGGTGCTGACTCGATCGCCTTTAGCAAAGCTTTCTGGGGCTGATCAGCGGTGGAGATGTCGATATTAATCGTGTGAAATTTACGTACCGGTAACGAGCAAAATTCGATACGAGTATTTCCCGGCTCCACTTTGGCTAAAATGAATCCCTTCTCTTCTTTCTCTTCGCTAAAATCAACTCGCTCAATGCTGCCAGGGTAAACAATGTAAGGCTGCTCTGATAGAATCTGATGACGATGGACATGTCCCAGGGCGACGTAGTCAAAGCAAGGACGT
>JAAUOQ010000291.1 GCA_012034795.1 Leptolyngbyaceae cyanobacterium CRU_2_3 | reverse complement strand
TCCTGCTGAGTCATCTGTAGTGCTGGAAAATTTACCTACTGGACAGTATTACTACACAGTATTCAGTCATGACCAAGAACTAAGCCAAGAACCAAGCCAAGAACCAAGCCAAGAACCAGAACGAGAACCAGAACGAGAACAAAGATATGTTTTGCTACGCAAAGCAGGGCATAGTGTGATTGGAATTGATCGGCGATCGCCCCATCAAGCACCTTGCTTCCGAGGCTTCCTGGTAGGAAATCGGATTATCAATGCCACTCGAATTTTTCCACCCTATCAGCCGGACTCTCAGTGGGATCGTCAAGCAGAATTAATTGATTTCAGCCGTTATCAAAATATTGAACATCATGTTACTGATGAGGAGGCATCTGCCTTACAAGTCTGTTTGGCATTTTTCTCACGTTAAACCTGGACTGCTCTTTTCAGATACAGATCACAAATGGGTATTTTTAACACACTTGGGTGTTAAAAATACCCATTCACAGTTGGCAATCTACTAGTGCTTGATGAACAATTTACCTAATCTGATCAAACAGGAAATCTTAGTCTCTTACTGCGCCCATCCAGTGTGGGTGCAACTGGCCAACTTGTACATTGGCAGTGGAGTCATGTAATGATCGCTATCTCACCTAACCGTGTCTTGCTTAACAATACGGATGATTCGGAGCCAATCCTGATAGCGATAGCGTATTCACTATTAAAAGGGCAAAGGATGGTGGGCTAAACCCTAGAGGACTCTACCTCCTCCATCGCCACTGGGAATGCCGGACGCCGCGCACAGGCTAGACGCTGCTCACACACTGCTTAAATATCAAGAGTTCTTCGCCCTTTATTTTGTCTTGACGAATCTCTGGTAATTGGGCGATCGGCTACGTCACTTCAGAGTATCCGGTCGCAGCTTTGTACTTCAGGTGCTTTGGCTACAGGTCAATTTGTCGATTTTAGTAGAGAGTGTACGTCCATCTAGGAGTCGCTTGCGAATGATAAACGGTAGGGTAACAAACCACAGTAAGCTGCCAATCAGCACAACTAGCCACGACAGAACGTCAGTTTTGTGGTTGAGCGATCCTTGAGAAAAGCATTGAGTAGAATGCTAAAAGTGATGGTTGTCCCTAGTAGGTAAGTCATCATGTGAGTTATTTGATGCAGTACTGTTCATACTTACAGCCAGTTTTGTGAAAATCCGGTGAATTTGCCTCAACTGCAATTGTTTTTCTAGATTGAATGTCCGGATACCAGGCAGGGACATTGTTTTGTTGAGGTTAAGTATAAAATACTACCTTTTTACATCTATGTGCGATCACCCCCAAGATTTACTGGAATTATTTCTGCTTTTCACTACGGTTTCACTACGGTTTTCCTCCCTGCTTGAGCGACCTTGCGATCGCTACAGTGGAAATTAATCAAGTCAAAAAAGCAGGGGATGACCAGGGCATTGATATGGAGTTCAACACCTGAGTTACAGACTGTTGGGCAGATAGCCACGTGAGGAACCTTAGACATGTTTGAGTACTTTACTGAAAAAGCGATCGCTGTGGTCATGGCTGCTCAAGAGGAAGCCCGTCGTTTAGGCCAACGTTCGGTTGGCACTGAGCAGCTTCTGCTGGGGCTGATTCGGATGGAAGGTAGTGTAGCAGCGATCGTATTAACTGATATGGGTGTGACTCTACATGCCGCACGTATAGCAGTCGAGGAAATTGTGGGTCATGGCACCCGCCCTATGGCAGGCGAGATTCCGTTTACGCCCAAAACGGTGGGGGTATTCGAGCGCGCCTTTACCCAAGCCAAACGCATGGGGCAAAACCATATTGCACCTGAGCATCTACTGCTGAGCTTAGTACAAACGGGAGACAGCCTTGCTGTTAAAATCTTGCTGAACTTGGGCATCGATCCATCTGAAATTCAAAAGCGGCTTGGCAGTGCTAAAGCAGATTCTGTTCCTATGGCTACTGGAATGGCAAGGCGGGATTCAGACAACCCTTCTTCCCGAACCCTGCCAACCTTAGAGGAATATGGTCGCAACCTGACTCAGTTAGCGCTGAGGGGCGAACTTGAACCGATGGTCGGTCGCCAGCGTGAACTAGAGCGGGTTGTGCAAATTTTGGGTCGTCGCACCAAGAATAATCCCGTATTAATTGGCGAACCGGGTGTGGGTAAGACGGCGATCGCCGAAGGCTTAGCCCAACGGATTGCCAGTCGAGAGATTCCTGAAATTCTGCTGGATCAACAAGTGATTAGCCTAGATATGGGGGCACTGTTGGCAGGTACTCGCTTCCGAGGGGAGTTTGAGGAACGCCTCAGCCAGATCATTGCTGAAGTGCGACGGGCTAACAATATCATTCTAGTGATCGATGAAATCCACACCCTGGTGGGGGCAGGAGTATCAGAAGGGGGGATGGATGCTGCCAATATGCTCAAGCCCGCTCTGGCGCGGGGCGAATTCCAGGTCTTAGGCGCAACCACGTTGAATGAGTATCGTCAGTATATTGAGCGAGATGCGGCTCTAGAGCGACGGTTTCAGCCCGTGACTGTGGCAGAGCCGACTGTAGAAGAGACGATTGAGATGCTGCGAGGTCTACGCAGCACTTATGAGCAGCACCATCGGGTTACCTTCACGGATGCAGCCTTAGAAGCAGCGGCTCAACTCTCAAACCGCTACATTTCCGACCGTTTCTTGCCAGATAAAGCGATCGATCTAATGGACGAAGCGGGTTCACTGGTGCATTTGCGTCAGGCTCGACACTCCCCCCTGAAAGCTGTAAAACGAGAATTGCAACAGATCACGGCTGCGAAGCAATCTGCGGTCAAACAACAGGATTTTGATCAGGCTGGCAAGTTGCGCGATCGCGAAATGGAATTAGAGGCAGAAGTTAAAAGCCTTTGGGCCAAGGAGCAGCGGGTAAAGGATCTAGGAGCGCAAGAGCAGGGGAGGAGAGAAGCAGCACAACAGCCGATATCAGCCATTGCTGCGCCCGTTGTCGTCGTCGAAGATATTGCCCATATCGTGGCATCCTGGACAGGCATTCCTGTGAGCAAACTCACAGAATCCGAATCTGTGCTACTCCTGCATTTAGAAGAGACATTGCACAATCGAGTTGTGGGTCAGGAAGAAGCTGTGGCTGCTGTGGCGCGTGCCATCCGGCGGGCGCGGGTGGGTTTGGGCAGTCCTGATCGCCCGATCGCCAGCTTGATTTTCTCAGGGCCAACGGGAGTGGGTAAAACTGAACTCGCTAAGGCGCTAGCAACGACGATCTTTGGCTCGGAAGAGGCAATGATTCGGTTGGATATGTCGGAATACATGGAATCCCATACCGTCTCTAAGCTAATTGGCTCGCCGCCAGGTTTTGTGGGATATGACGAAGGCGGACAGTTAACGGAAGCTGTTCGTCGTAAACCCTATACAGTGATTTTGCTGGATGAAGTTGAGAAAGCACATCCCGATGTGTTTAATCTATTGCTTCAAGTGCTGGAAGAAGGTCATCTCACCGATTCTAAAGGGCGGACTGTCAGCTTTAAGAACACCTTGCTGATCATGACCTCTAACATTGGCTCGAAGGTGATCGAAAAAGGAGGTGGAGGCTTGGGCTTCGAGTTTTCTACGGAGGATACGCCCACAGCGCAATACACCAAAATTCGTCACCGAGTTCAGGAGGAGATGAAACAATATTTCCGCCCTGAACTGCTCAATCGATTGGATGAAATCATTGTCTTCCGCCAACTCCAGCGAGATCAAGTGAAACAAATTGCAGATTTACTCCTGCAAGAGGTAGCCGATCGGCTGCATCAGCAATCCATTCGCCTAGAAGTGACAGAAGCCTTGAAAGAGCGAGTTGTAGCAGAAGGCTTTAGTCCTAGTTATGGGGCCCGCCCGTTACGACGAGCGATCGCCCGTCTTTTAGAAGACAACCTGGCAGAAGCAATGCTGGCAGGATTGGTGAAGGCGGGAGACACGGCTATTGCGGATGTAGACGAAGATAACCAAGTGCAGATTCGACCCCAATCCTCGCCGGTGTCTGCTGGCATTTCCTCTTAGAAGGGCACTTGCATTAACTTGAGTTTGGACTAATTCTAACAATGCGCTACCCGTAGCGTTTGAAAACTTCGACAAAACTCTGTCTATAGCGGAAAAACGCATTTAGTCCAAACTCAAGCTTGATCCGCGCTCTAGTTCTAAATCGTTAACAATGGGGTGAGATTGCCCTATCCATCAAAGTTATGGTTTGCTACTTTTCTAGAACGTGTGCTATCCTAGAAAAGGTTTAATCTAGTAGTTTGAAATGAGTGCGGGCGTAGTTTAGTGGTAAAACCTTAGCCTTCCAAGCTAATGATAGGGTTTCGATTACCCTCGCCCGCTTCCAAATAGAAGCCCTTGAAGCACTTAATCTTCAAGGGCTTCTATTTTTTGGAGCCTAGCTGGAACTACACCGTAACCTGTCGATCTGATGTCTATCTGCCAAATTCATGACCGAAGCTCCATCCGATTACGACAATCCCTGGAAGCTAGTTCTAGAGACATACCTCCAGGATTTCTTCGCTTTCTTCTTCCCGGATATTCTGGTTCAGATCGACTGGAGTAAACCCCATGAATTCCTGGATAAAGAATTTCAACAGGTTGTCCGTGAGGCAGAACTAGGGAAGCGCTTGGTAGATAAGCTGGTTAAAATTTGGCGGCACGATGGAGAAGAGGCTTGGGTGCTGGTACATGTTGAGGTGCAGAGCCAGGAGGAATCTGGGTTCGCAGAGCGAATGTATGTCTACAACTACCGAATTTACGATCGCTACAACCACCAAGTTGCTAGCCTTGCTGTACTGGGTGATGAGCGATACGCACTTCGTGCAGGCTTCGCCACCGACTTGGCGACCTCGTGATTTTGGATACGAGATTTTCGGATGTCGGGTGCAATTTCAGTTTCCGATCGTGAAGCTGTTAGACTATGTTGACCAATGGCAATCCCTAGAGGAGAGCCAAAATCCCTTTGCGACAGTGGTCATGGCGCATCTCAAAACCCAGAAGACACGGGATAATGGAGAAGAGCGCAAGAACTGGAAGCTGTTCTTGATCAAGCGTCTGTATGAAAAAGGGTATCAGCGCTTAGACATCCAAAATCTATTTCGGTTCATTGACTGGCTGATGGCACTTCCTGATGCGATCGATGAGCAATTCTGGCAGGAACTTACTCGTTATGAGGAGGAACGACGAATGCCTTACATCACTGGTGTTGAGAGAAGGTAACTACTCAGCCGTAGGAACTGGAGAGATAGAAGCGCCCATCAATAATTGAACGATTGCGTCTAAAATCTTACACCCTTGTTTTCTCAGGGTGGATAAATACCCCCGAATGCGACAGAACATGCGAGCACCCTCTTGGGAGCGGAAGCAACCCGATATTTTCTGCTTGAGTTTCATCATGCGTAGATCACGTTCCGCTTGATTGTTATCAAACGGAACATCAAAGTTGTGGAGAAATCGTAAGACCTGATCTTGCTGGGATTGCAATCGGTCTAATAGATTTTTGGCTGGAGTTTGTTTGGGGGGTCCTCGACGTTTCGGTTGATGCTCTGGGATGGGTTGGGGAGGATTGGCATCGAATCCCCGTTGGAGAATGTCGGCGTAGCTTTGCTCTAACTCGGCTAAGGTTAAAGGGTCTAGGGCACTTGCCCCGGATGCTTGTGCCGCCGCTACCTGCTGTTTCATCTGCACCAGCAGAGTGATCAT
>JAAUOQ010000290.1 GCA_012034795.1 Leptolyngbyaceae cyanobacterium CRU_2_3 | reverse complement strand
CACAGCAGCCAATTCAAGCGACAGCAGCCAATTCAGGCACAGCAGCTAATTCAAGCACAGCAGCCAGTTCAAGAAACAAATTCAATTCAATTTACGCCGCGACCGATTCCCCAAAAGCAGCCAGTTTCTCAAAAGCAGCCAGTTTCTCAAAAAATCTCAAGAAGAGCATGTCCCCGAAAAGGCGGGTTGTCCAGCGACAAATTCATTCTGTTGCTCGCACCTCTGCCCAAATTCAATCCACGCTTCAGGATTGGACAGATATCGGATTAGATTGGGTAGATGATGCTAAAGCGCTGACTGTCAGAGGAATATGGCGATCGCAACGCTGGTTCACAGCTAAACCACCGGAAGTGCGGACAATGTTAATGGGGGGTTCGGTAGCAGTAATTTTTGCAGCAGGCTGTGGATTACAGATATTGAGCCAACAGATGGGCATTTCATCCGGAGGACTTTGGGAAGCGGCGATGACCAATAGCCCGAAACCCCATGTCGATCAATCTGGCACAATCAATGCTGCTCTGGAGTCAGTTCCTATTATTCGGCAAACTGTACAAAATCCCTCAGATCCTGCCATTACACTGATATTCGCTGGGAATGCGGCGTTAGGTCAAAGCTCCACTGTGGCAATCTACCAGCAAGCAGATCTGCTGATGAGCAATTTAGACAATTCGCTGGCGGCTTCCAGCGCAACAGCCTTATCTAGTCCAACAGCCTCATCTAGTAGCGTGGAACTTGCTTCCTCGCTAGCCCTCAAAACTACAACTGCTAAAACTGACCTAATCGATCCGGCTATTCTTAAACCCTCGGTTGAGGCAGCGACAGAAACGGCTGTACAAGAAAGAGTAGGGGCGCTTACCAGTGCAGCCAGCTACCTCAGTACTGGAGAGGTTCTTCCGGATGCCAGCGAGCCTGCCGATCCTGAAGCTGAGTCTATGGAGCCATTGCGTGTAGCTCGTACCACCACTCTAGATGAATTGTTGGGGCATGGTGTTGATCTGGTCAACTTGGCAACTGATCAGATGACCGTAGATGGAACATTGCCAGAAACGCTGAATCTGTTGAGACAGCAATCAATCTATCCTGTGGGTGCAGGACAGAACCGCCAGGAAGCGCGTCGTCCTCAAGTGTTTGAGGTTAAGGGCCAAAAAATTGCAATTCTGGGCTATTCTGACTCTGACCTGAATCCAGCAGGCGATCAGATAGCAGGGTTGAATCCTGGAATGACCAGCCAACTTGAAGCGGATATTAAAGCCATTCGGAGTCAGGTGGATTGGGTAATTGTGAGTTATCACTGGAGTCAGGTGGTGCGCGTTTCCCCCGAACCGTCACAAATTACCTTAGCTCATGCGGCGATCGACCAGGGTGCGGATTTAGTTGTGGGCTATGCACCACAGGTCATGCAGGGGGCTGAGATGTATGGTGGACGGGCGATCGCCTACTCTCTGGGGGATGATATTAATGAGTTCAACGAAAGCGACAGCACTTACAGCACAGCCGCACTCAAAGTGACGTTCCTCGATCGCAACATGCAGGTGGAATTCTTGCCTATCCAGGTACAGCAACATCAATCAGCGATTGCCACAGGGGAAGCCTCTAGCAAAATTTCAGAGTATTTGCGACAAGCCTCTAGTTTGTTTGATCGGCCGTTGCGATCGCCCCAAACCCTAGATGCCCGTTCGCGCGTCTCGCTGCCCACTGCTCCCAACTCAGAGATGCCATCGACCGACCCATTTGTTCGCTATCCCAGTCCGCTAAGGCCGTAGGAAAGCAGGCAAGATGACAGGCAGTATCGGTAGATCGCAAATAGGGTTTTGGAGCTTTGCGATCTGACTGAGTATTAGAAGATTTTCCATCTTCGCTACAGACGGTCGGTGATAATGGTTCTGTCTGCAATGAGATTCAGTTCCTTACCCCGGACTTTTTATGCCTTCGATCGCTACTGAACAACAGCTTTATAAGACTTACATTTTTGACCGATGAATCTGCTCCAGCGCGACTTGAAGTCGTGCCAGAGCGAGGCGGCATTATTACGCAATGGCAAGTGGGCGGTAAAGAGCTATTTTATCTGGATACAGAGCGGTTCACCCACCCAGAGTTATCAGTGCGGGGGCGGGGGTGCCAATTTTATTTCCCATCTGCGGCAATTTGCCCAATAACACTTACACCCATCAAGGACAAACTTATACCCTGAAGCAGCATGGCTTTGCCAGAGAGCTACCTTGGCAGGTGTTAGACCAGAGTACACAAGAGGGAGCCAGCCTGACTGTAGGGTTGAGTAGTAGCGATCGCACCCTAGCTGATTACCCCTTTGAGTTTGAGCTAGCCTTTACCTACAAGCTTCAGGGGAATGCTCTGGTCATCCAGCAGCGATATACCAACCGATCGGCAGAGACAATGCCTTTCTCGACTGGTTTCCATCCCTACTTTAAAGTGGCAGACAAATCTCAACTCCAATTTGAGATTCCCTCAACCCAGTTTTATAACCAGGTGGATCAAACAACCTATCCCTTTTCTGGCAGCTTTGACTTTAGCTGGGACGAAATTGATGCGGCATTTGGCAAGGTCACGGGACAAACAGCCAGCGTCACTGATACGGCTCAGAAGTTAAGATTGGCGATCGACTATGACCCGATCTACTCCACACTCGTCTTCTGGACTGTCAAAGGCAAAGACTTTTACTGTCTGGAACCCTGGACGGCTCCTCGCAATGCCCTCAACACAGGTGAACATTTGACGCATTTGGCACCTGGAGCCAGCCTGGAAGTTAACGTCACGATGACGGTCAGTTAATTAGCCTCTAGACGCGATGATCTCAAACTTTAAAGCCAAGATTATCGCGTTTAGAACATTCCTATGCAGTGCTATGCAGCCTAGATGATTTGCAAGAAGGGGGTGGAGGGGCGTTGACCCCCTCCTTGGGGACGAAGTCCTCAAACCCCTTTTGGGTTTTCTCATGACTGATTTAGGATTGCTATAAATTGATAGTTGGCTTGAATTCTCTGTAAGTTCTTAGGTCTTAATCAAGGGGAGTGCTTGTTGTGTTAAATCGAGTGAAATGGGTTAGTTTGATTCTACTCAGCAGTCTGTCTTTATCAACAGATTATGCTCATGCAATGCCAAGTAGCATAAAGCAGGCAACCCCGACCACACCTATTGATTCTCCTACTGCAAAACTAATTTCAGAAGCAAAGCGATCGCTCATTCTCCAATTACTCGAAATGACGGGAGGTAGACGATTATATGAGCAAATGCAGCAAATTCTTACACTGCAAATGCAACAACAAATGCGGCCAATGATGGAGCAAATCATCAATAGCAATACTGACTATCCCTGCTGAGAGAGATGCGCTAATAACTAGGGTTACTAGTAATGCGGATTCGCTCATCGTTCAATTCAGTGAAGCTTTACGAACTGAAATTACCTATGAAGAATTGCTAGAGCGTGTTTATTATCCTGTCTATGATCAGTATTTTACTGAGGCAGACTTGAGTAGTCTGATTGCATTTTATCAAACCCCAATTGGTGAAAATTAATTGCTGTTTCACCTCAGCTTTTTCAAACTTCCCTCCAGCTCAGCAATCAGGTATTTACACCACGCATGACGGAAATTATAGGCCGGTTGATCAGACAGCAAGTTGATAGCGGTAGCAAGTCCCTACCCGCAAAACTGCTGCAATAAACTAATGATAGCTACGACTTCATACCAAAACAATATGAAGCACTCATGGCGCGAGAAAGGCAAAAGCCTTGTATATCAAAAGTTGTAGCCTCTAATTTATGCTCACGCTCATTTCATTTTGGTATCACCCATTTCCTAATGACTGCAACCCCATTTCTGCCTCTCGTCAAGCTCAATTCTAGGGGCCCACATTAAGAATTTGCCCTGCCTGAACGGTGAGAATCTGAGAAGACTTGAGCCACTGAGCATCAAAAGAACCCAAATGGGTAGTGGTGATTAGTGTTTGAAAGCGATCTTGAATAGTATCTAGCAGCTTGTTTTGCCGGTTCAGATCCAGTTCTGCCAAAACATCATCTAGCAGCAGCAGAGGCGATTCACCCACCACAGATTCAATGAGCTTTAGCTCAGCCAGTTTTAGTGCCAAGACAAGCGTCCGTTGCTGACCCTGTGACCCATATTGCCGGGCTGGAGTTTGGTTGATGGTAAACTCCACCTCATCGCGATGGGGGCCAACTAGCGTTGTGCCCTGGTGCTGTTCTGCGATCGCCTTCATCTGCAATTTGTCTAAAAACGCCTGCTGCACCACCGCCGGGTCATCTTGCTCTAGCTGCACATTCGGAGCATAGCGGACTTCCAACAGCTCTGCACTGTTGCTAATGGCTTGATGCCAGTGCTGCGCCAAGGGTGCCAATCGTTCAACTACCCGCGCCCGCCGCCGGATTACCCGACACCCGATCGCTGCCAGTTGAGTATCCCAGATGGCAAGTTGACTAGGATCAAGGGATGCCTCAGCCACTCGCCAGGCAGAATCATGGGGTGACGATCGCTGCTGTTTGAGTAAGGCATTGCGTTGCCGCAACACGGTATTGTATTGCTGCAAGATACTAGGCATAAACTGGCTCTAGTCATGGGTTAGCAGCGTATCCATGCCAATTGCGGCGACTCGCTAGGACTACCCCGCACCAAATCGAGATACCAGACATCGAAAACTGCACGGCGTTGAGGATGCCCAAAAAGTCTAACTGCCGCTTTAGCCCTTCCCCATTCAGGCTGACGGTGCGCCGCCCATTGCTACGGAGAATAATCCCCAAGTCCACTGCGCCCACGTCCCGATCTAAAGTGGCGGTAATTTGCCCGACGGGTTCGTTCTCTAAGATCAGTTCTCGATCGCGCAGGGCCCGGTGCGATCGCAATGTGGCCAGCAGTTCTACTGCTTCTAGCAAATTCGACTTGCCCTGAGCATTCTCTCCTACCAAAATGGTTTTGGGTGCAATAAAGTCCACCTGCTGCTCGCGGTAGTTGCGGAAGTACTTGAGGTGGAGGGTTTTGAGGTACATGTTTGAGGTACAGGGAGAAGCAAAGCGCTCAATGATGATTTGCACTAGTTAACCATGATCAGCGCTCTCTTCAGGCTTCATTTACCACTCTTTTGTAGCAACGCAATAATCCAGGCAATTGCCCCGGCATAGGCCAGTTGTACGACACCTTGATAAAACCACGGACGGTTTGAAGACTCTACGGCAATGGATGGGATGGGTTCGGCCGTCCGATAGGTTTGAGCGATGGATAGGTGGGCAACGGATAGGTGGGTAATGGATGGATGGGCAACGGATAGGTGGGTAATGGGTAGAGAGGATGGCGAAAGGGTTGGAGGAATAGGGGAGATAGAAGATGGGGAGGAGATAGAAGAGATAGTGCCTGCCTCTGCCATATCCCCGCAGGTACCTGTTAGGCTGGCAACCAGACAAACCAGGGTCGTGATGTAAACCAGGCGAAACCGGATCGATCGCACTTCTTGATGCGTTGCCATCCCTCAGTCCTCTTCTTCATTGCTAAGCACCAATGGCTTTACTGCACTCAATGCTGAAATTGTCACAGGCCATCTGAACTACTTATCTTAAACAAATAGCTTCCATCCGAATCAAAAATTTAACTAAGAATTTTTCACCAGCCATAGAGAGTCCAGATTCTATCGAGAAAAATTGTCCAACGCTTCAGGGTAGGCGATCGCTCCCTCTTTTTTAATGTTTGTTAAGCTTTCAAATTTGTAGCTTTCGCTACACTTTAATAGAAGAA
>JAAUOQ010000289.1 GCA_012034795.1 Leptolyngbyaceae cyanobacterium CRU_2_3 | reverse complement strand
GATAGTGCAAGTCTACATATTCCCAATAGTCAAGTCCGGCTCGCTTTAGATAGCGATCGCTAATCTCAAAACCTAATGGTCCAACTAAATGGAGTGCAGTACCTGTTGCAGCACAAGTACGGGCAATGTTTCCTGTGTTTGGAGGAATTAAGGGGTTCACTAAAACAATCTGAGGCATATGCAACGTTAATTCACTCCATAACGATTTCCAAATTGGGTAAAGCACGAAATTTTTTGAAAACCTCTCAGCGCAAGACTTTCAAAAATAATTTGGTTTTAGCTAAGCACAAAGCGCTTTAGAGTTGGATCTAGGGCTACATCGGGGATAGGATCTCGTGAAAGATTGAGTGGAAGCTTGATCTGGAGAGATTTCCCAACTCAATACTCAAAAGATATGAGCTTGGAGACTTGAGAAAATCTGATGAATCCATAAGTTCCTAATAAAGGTGTAGAGCCGAATAAGCTAATGTAAATTTCTATGAAGTTGCCTGTGTATTGTCCGGAAATTGCAACACTGTCTGTTTTTCCCCAAGAGAGCTAGAGCCAGCAGAAATTATATATGCTGTCGTTCAGCTAAAGTTCGTGCGATCGGAGACTGTACCCTGTCTTAACACTAGGGCACCGCTGAAATATGGGTATAGACTTAATGCTTGTACTAAAGATACAGTCCCCCCAGGCTTGAAAGCCTGGGGGGACTGTATCTTAATAAAGTTAATGCTTTACTATCGCTTGACTCTCAAAATACGGACAGTTAGTTTCTAGAGACAACGGTAGAACTCTAGCCGGAGCGTTGCCCTAATATATAGGAAACTAAAATTTCTAGGACCGGGGAAAACTTGTTTTGTAATTAATTTCAGCCATGATCTAGTCAGTATGGTCTGGAATTAGCGATCGCAGAGAACATTCAGCCTGCATCTAGTCTGCCGAAGTCATGGTTGCCAAAGGACTCGGTGAAACAGTTGTATCCAGATCAATTGCCAAACCTGCCTCAAGTTCTGACTCAATTCGCAAGCGATCGCAGGGAATAGTGTCAGCTAAGATAGCGCTTGCCATCATCCCACAGTGAATCTCAAGCTGGGCTTGGGGAAAAGCCTCAAAAACTAGTCTCTGCCCAGGGAAAACTACTCGTTCAAAATACCAGTTTGGAATATTAGTGATCCGGGCAACCTGAATTTTGCTAGTCGCATTGACATAGCAGCAAAGAACTGGGTTGGGCGAATCGGCAGGAAGGGGGTCAAAAATTTGGGACATAAATACAAATGTCGAAACTTTACTAAATGAACTTGTCATAACAGACCCTAGCATCCCCCGATCCCCGTTCGTTGTAAACGCGACTACCAACCGTTGGACTGGATGCATTGAGCAACACAGAAGCTCGACCCATCGATCCTTATCCTGCAATCGTCTTGCCCATCTCAGTCAAGGATGATCCCAAGCTGTGACTCGATCAATTTTGTCCGATCGCAGTTAGTCAATGCCTTCTTTGTCATCTATGCGATCAAACATGAGCCATTCAAGCAAGTTTTTGTTCAAGCTGCTGAGATTCCGTGCAGGACAAGGAGCGTCAATGGTATCGTAAAGTTATGTGAATCTAGATCTCATAATTTTGCTGGCTTAATCTAACGCTAAGAACCCTTAACTTCTTAACCTCGTTCAGTTCAGGATGCTCAAGGACGTAAGTCCGAGATGCTCACACCTTAGTCCTTAGCTGGTTTAGCCTCAGCACTCGGCACTTCGCTTTTCTGATCACCATGAAATTGCCACAGAACCAGAGTCAATCGAGCGATTCCCCAACCTTTTCTGGGAAGACCCTACAGGGACAGACACCTTGGACGGCTTTGCAGGAGCGCATTCTCTACGTCCGCCTTCCTTGCAACCCAATCTTTCCCATCGGGGTTGTCTACCTGGCGGATCATGTCCACAAGCTATTTCCGAACCTGGAACAGCAAATTTTTGACCTGGGTACAGTGCCCCCTCTGGACTTCAATGCAGCATTCGATCGCTGTATTGATCAGTTTCAGCCCACCCTCCTTGTTTTCTCGTGGCGAGATATTCAAATCTACGCGCCGGTTGGTGGGCGAGGGGGCAATCCCTTACAGAATGCCTTTGAGTTGTTCTATTCCAGGAATCCACTGCTGAAGTTGCGAGGAGCATTCGGGGGACTGCGGATGGCAGTTTCATACTACGACGAGGTCTGGCGCAATTTAGGTTTAATCAAGCGGGGGCTGAAGCGAGCTCGGCAATACAATCCAGCAGTGCGTTCAGTGGTGGGCGGAGGTGCAGTCAGCGTCTTCTATGAGCAAATGGGCAAAATTTTGCCCAAAGGAGTCATGGTTTCGGTGGGTGAAGGAGAAACCCTCCTGGAAAAGCTACTGCGCGGACAGGATATTTCTGGAGAGCGCTGTTACGTGGTGGGAGAAACAACCCCGCGCGATCGCCTCATTCATGAGCAGCCGACGCCATTGGAGAAGTCTGCCTGCAACTACGATTACATTGGCAGCATTTGGTCAGACTTTGAATATTACCTCCGAGACGGTGACTTCTATGTAGGAGTACAAACTAAACGCGGTTGCCCCCATAACTGCTGCTATTGCATCTATACCGTGGTAGAAGGCAAGCAGGTGCGGATCAATCCGGCTGAAGAAGTGGTTAAAGAGATGCGTCAGTTATACGATCGCGGTGTCCGCAACTTCTGGTTTACCGATGCCCAATTTATCCCCGCCCGCCGGTTCATGGAAGATGCCGCCACACTACTCAAGAAGATTTTGGATGCAGGCATGAAGGATATTCATTGGGCTGCATACATTCGAGCCGACAATCTCACCCCAGAACTCTGCGACCTGATGGTCAAAACAGGGATGAACTACTTTGAGATCGGTATCACCAGTGGGTCTCAAGAATTGATTCGCAAAATGCGGATGGGCTATAACTTACGGGTCGTTTTACAAAACTGCCGCGATCTAAAAGCGGCTGGATTTAACGAATTGGTGTCAGTCAATTACTCGTTTAATGTGATTGACGAAACTCATCAAACCATCCGGCAAACTGTTGCGTACCATCGAGAGCTAGAGCGGATCTTTGGCGCTGATAAAGTAGAACCGGCCATCTTCTTTATTGGCTTACAGCCGCATACGCATTTGGAATCTTATGCATTTGGCAAAGACATGATCAAGCCAGGCTATAACCCCATGAGCGTCATGCCCTGGATGGCCAAGAAGTTGCTCTGGAATCCTCAGCCTTTGGGATCGTTTTTTGGAGAAGTTTGCCTACAGGCATGGGAGCAAAATCCCAACGATTTTGGGCGAGAGGTGATGAATATCTTGGAGCAGCAGTTGGGGTTAGCTCCCTTAGAGGAAGCGCTGAGTGCCCCGATCGAGCCAACCAAGGATCTGATTTCTGTATAGCAAATTTCTGCCTAGATCAAGACAACGGGCTGAATCGTCTGGCTGAACCCTCCACCCGATCTGAACTGGCTAACCGCGCTGTGACTGGCTACGTTTTAAATTCTTTTTGACCAAACTTGACTCGTAAATTATTCAAATCATTCATGCTTGAAGGCTCTATTCTCGATAAGCTGCGCTCGGCTCACCAAACTGGTGAGCCGCATAACGCCCCCTTAATTTTGGCGTGTACTACAAAAATACGTTGGTAGCCCTCTGCCACGCCCTGGAGGATGCCATCCTCGCAGCAGACTATACGCCGCTCATGCTGACGGCCTTTCAGCGAGGTAAGTGGTATTTAGAAGAAGCAGATCGCTATGGCGAGATTGCCCAGCGATCGCGGCAGATCGTCATTTTGTCGGCTCCTGATGCTGGTTTTGCAGATCATCCCACCAGTCAGCGACCGAACGTGGCGCTGGTGAGTTTAGACACTGCTGATCCAGTAGCACAAGAGTGGCATTTGCTCATTTTGTCGCCCCACTACACGGCGATGGTACTATGCCAGGAGCTAGCAGCAGCCGATTATGGAGCAGGGGCATCCCCAGGACGATCTGGAGCGCAAGTTCTACGGGCTTTGGACTTTCGACCCTCACCTAGTGCTAGAAACAGCCGAAATTCTAGTAGAACATGTGGGGCGCTATAACCCTGAATTGCAACAGCAGCTTGCAGACCATCTTCATGACATCGCCCCCTCAATTCAGTGTGATGGGGCATTTGTGGATTGCCCACTGCGGAGCATATGGGCAAAATTGTGGCACGGGTAATTGACTATCTTCAAATTCGTCAAGCCTCACTTTCTCCCAGTTGGTCTTCACTGCTGCCTGCATCTGCATCACTAGACAGCAATCTCATTTCTAATGAACTACAAGCTTTTCTGCGGGTGGCAGAGCTAATTGACCAAACCGACATTAGCAACCCCATGGCTGCTGCGGAGGTGGCAGTTCTCTCAGAAGCCATGGCGCAATTGCTGGATCTGCCCTCTTGGCAACTGCACCGATTGCGGCTAGCAGGGCTACTCCATCGGATCGCCTTCCTTCAGCCTGTCGAGACATCTCTGAGTGCTGGAACTTCAGTGAGCGAGTATGCTGAATCGCCCCATATTGCCCCTGCCTGTCCTCTAGTGCCAGGAATCCAGGTGTTGCGAAAGATGCAACGACTGAGTGCCATCGCTACCATTCTCACCCATCAATCGGAATGGTGGAATGGTACAGGTCAACCTGCTGGATTGGCAGGCGATGAGATCCCAATTGAATCGCGGATTTTGGGTTTGGTAGCGGCTTTTCAGCAGCGGGTATCGCAACAGCGATCGCCTGCCTTGAGCTTAGAGGAGTGTATGGCACAGGCGTTGGTAGTCTGTCAGTCAGAGCAGGGCGATCGCTGGGATGTCAAACTGGTTGAAGCCTTGGGTTTGCTGGTGAATGCCCTTCAGCAGGGGTTAAGTTTGCCTGTAGCATTGCCGAAGACTGCTTCAGGTCTATGGCTGGTAGATTCGCATTCTCAGGAAGACTTGCAGATTGCGTATGATCAAGCTCAGGCAGAAAGTTCTCTGATAGCCCGTAGTTCCCTGGGAGAAGAGCATGGACATTAATGAAATTAGGGCAGGAAAACTGAAGCATTTGGCAGGGGCCAATCTAGAAGACGAGGACTTCTCGCACTGCAACCTCAGTCGTATTAATCTGGCAGGCGCTACCTTAAATGGTGCGACTTTCCAATCTGCCAACTTGAATGGGGCTAACCTCGATGGCGCTAGTTTGCTGGGCTGTCACCTGAAAGGTGCCGATCTGCGAGCAAATTTGACTGGCGCAAACTTAATGCAAGCCGACCTAACAGAAGCCGATTTGCGCGGTGCGAACTTGCGCGGTGCGAACTTGATGCAGTCTCGGCTGGCTCACACCACGCTGGCAGGAGCCTTTCTCAGCGGTGCCAACCTGATGGGCGTGAATTTGCAAAGGGTCGATTTGCGCGGCGTAGACCTGCGCGGTGCGAACCTAAATGGCGCAAATTTAGCAGGAGCCAATCTATCACAAGCTGACCTACAAGGAGCAATCTTGAACGAAGCGAATTTAGAGGAAGCTGACCTACGCGGCGCAAATTTGGCAGGAGCGAACTTGACAGGGGCCAACCTGCTGTGTGCTGAGCTAGAGGGCGCGAATTTCAATGGCACTAACTTATCAGGCACTTGTCGAGTGGGTACCACACTAGAAACCTAATACAAAAAATTCTGTTTGTCTTGCATCCTCTAAAGTGCCAGGTTAATACCAGCAGCATCCGCCAACCCCCTCCAGTCCTATAGCAATTTTCAATTGAATGGAGTACAGGATTATTTTTTGAAAGCC
>JAAUOQ010000288.1 GCA_012034795.1 Leptolyngbyaceae cyanobacterium CRU_2_3 | reverse complement strand
AAGCAGCGAATCTGTCATTTCTTCAGTCTAGAGGAAAAAGACTTTCCTGGAAGGAGAGTGTGGCAGATCCCAGCCCATTCTCCTTCCCACATGCCTGTGCATAACGACTTATATCGGCTTACATCCAAGCAAGATTTTTGCGAGTTGCACGGAGTGCAACTCGCAAAAATCTTCTTTACCCCTACCGAATTGCTAAAGGGGCATCCAGTGTGACATCTAAATCGGTATCTGGGCTAATAGAAATGAGCGTGATTTGATTGCGACCCAGATAGAGTCCACCCAACGCCCCAGCAGCTCCACCCCCCAGAACTTCTTCGGCTGTAATAGTGCGATCGCCTGTTACAGAAGAAACTCCAGCGGCGGCTCCGGCTCCCAGAACAGTGCCTGCCAGCACTTCTAGCAAGTTAGCGCTCTTGCGGACTTGCTCCGTAGTGCGAACAATTGAGGAAGTCGCACTAATGGGGAACCGATCGCGATTCGTCAAAACAATCTCTCTGGCGTAGAACTGTGCGCCGCCATCAATCACCCGTAGTTCGCCCACCACCTGGCTATTCGCTGGAATCAGGACTCTGCCATTCGATGAAACAACATCTCGTGCCGCAGTCAGGGTCACAGGTACGGGATCTGGCTCTTCTAGGGAAATCAGAATTTTTTCTGCTGCCTCATAACGAACTGGAATAGTGGTTCCAGCCGGAATTTGGACTGTAGGCTGGTTGTTAGCAGGGGGGGTCATGTTTTGGCTAACAATGTAGGGAGACGAGATGGCACTCACCTGTCCTGTGCTCACCAAAGCTTGATAAATTTGGGCAGCTACCTCTGCACGAGTAGCAGGCCGATTGGAATTGAGGGTCTGGACGTTGGGATAGTTCACGACAATCTGTTTCTCGGTAGCCGCAGCAATACTAGGACGGGCCCAATCTTGGATAGAACTTGCGTCTGAGTAAACTTGCAGGGTGTTATTCACCGAACCATTGGCAGCATAACCCAAGCCATTGGATAGCGAAACGAGCACCTGTGCCCGTGAAATGTTTTCATCAGGTAAGAAGTTTCCTTCAGGAAACCCCGACATAAAGCCAGTTGTGTAGGCTTCTCGAATGGCACCGATCGCCCAATAGGTTTCTGGAACATCGGTGAAGCTGACCGCAGGACGAGTGGGAGATTTGCGAAAGGCTTGGCGCACCATGGCTGCAAACTGAGCCCGTGTCACAGGATCATTGGGACGGAAACTGCCATCGGGAAACCCGCTGAGAACACCCCGATTGGCCAGCTCTTGAATAAATCCTTTCGCCCAAGCATCTGATGAGACATCCGAGAAAGTTACGGCTTGAGCCTGAGCAGGAGCCTGAATAACCGAGAGGGGCAGCGGCTCCTGCCGTAAATGCCAGCGCAGTCAACAAGGCAGCACCTGACTGCCAGGAGCGAAAATGAGACATGGGAAATCCTCTTTAAAAAAGTGGTTGCCGAGGATGTATGACTAAGACTGACATCCTCTGAACGAAACCCCTGAGATTCCCAATTTGCTTCTCAGATGCCGGTACTGCAAGAAGCGGTGAGAATTCCAATGGATTTCGGACTTATATCTCACTAGACCCGCAGAAACCCTATCAAGTTCCCTGAAACTAGAAAACTGGAAAGAATGATCTATTTCATTAGCTCATAACCTGCTCACTGGGTTTATAACCTGTTCAGATACTCCAATAAATCTGCCATTGCTTGCGAACTGGGCTGAAATTGTGGCATGGGAGGGGTGTCGCCACTAATCACCTGCCGAATAATCCGAGTGGGTGACTTGCGTGAAGAGACATGGTGCAAGTTTGGACCGACCAACCCATCAGCGCTAACACCATGACATCCAGCACAATTGAGTTGAAAAATAATTTGCCCTTGAACTGAGTCGCCCGTCAAAGACAAAACGTCCTGAACATAGGGATCTACACGCCGAAACTGGTAAATTGACGCAGCGCATAATACGCTAGCCAAGATTACCGCCAGTGCTATCAGGGCAGCTTTGTAGAAAAGACCAGTTTCCGTAAGCCGATTATTCAAAAGAACTTTAGTCAAAACAGGAAGGATTTACAACAAACCTAACAATAATAGTTGAAGAATTTAACTTACTTCACGTCATCGCTAAGCATATTTTAATCTTTCCAGGCAGTTTAGCGGGTATTTTCTCCATCGCCTTATTCTTTTAGGAGGAAGCTGCGTCTCTAAAATCCATATTTATCAAGCATTATATGAAAATTCTTGAGATGACTGATGGCTTGGTAGTAAAGGGAGAGGCGATCGCGAATTATGATAGAACGATAAAAACCGTTAAGTAAATGCTGAACTCTGTAAATGATAAGATTCTAGTGAAGATAAGGAGAATGCCCTGTGGTTGAGCCATTACTGGTGGGAATTGTTTTAGGTCTGGTTCCTGTTACTCTGGCAGGTTTGTTTGTGGCTGCCTACTTTCAGTACAAACGTGGAAATCAACTCAATCTATAGATCTCAGTCGCGTAGATCTCAGTCCATCCGTAGGGTGGGCAGTACTCACCCTACAAGACATTCATTCTCAAAAATTGCTCAAGTACTTGCCCCAGCAATCAGCTTGCAGAAAACGTTTTACCCGGCAAACGTTACCCTCCCTTGCCTGAGTACCTGCCATCCTGATTTTGTCCATTTCACTACCGTGGAAGGAGTCCCAGGAGCACTGTTGAGGGGGGAGCTAAAATCAGCTAGATCTTCGGGCAGTGGCGTTAAAACTTGAGGAAATTGGACGTTGATCTCGGTGAAAGTTTGCAGCGGCGGTTCTCCCGATCGATTCACACTCGTGGTAGCAAGCGCCTGCGTTTGGGACAGAATGTGGCGAGCAATTGGGTGATTGGGTACCCGTAGCCCAACTGTTGTAGGGTCAATCGGATTAATTTCAGGTGGCAAGCGATCGCTTGCAGGAAGCACCAGCGTCAGAGCACCTGGTAAATAGCGATCTGCCACCTCTTGCCAAAGCGCCAGTTCTGTTTTGTTGCCCCGTACATAGGGCCATAAGTCTGCGCTATTTGCTGCCATTAAGATCAGGGGCTTCGTTTGGCTGCGCTGTTTCGCTTCAAAGATCAAAGCTGAACGATCGGCACGCACAGCCAGCGCTGGCACCGTGTCTGTGGGGAAACTAATGAGGCGATCGCCCTGTTGAGCGGCAGTGATCAGATCTGGCAGGGGTACAGGCGGCATGAATTATTGAATATCAAAATCTTACAAATATCAAATATTACACTGAATATTGCCCTGATTTTCCCAACGCTTTAGACGCGACGCGCCAGTACAAATCGCTCAATTCCAGCTAAATCTCTGTAAACCTGAATACTCTGATAGTGACCCTCGGTTTCTAGCAAGTGCGCTACGGCTGCGGCTTGTCCTGCCATGATTTCAATTAGCCAGATGCCCTGGACACCAGGTAACCAGGGGCGATCGCCACTAGCTGACGGATTGCATTTAGCCCATCTGGTCCCCCATCCAAAGCTAAATGAGGCTCGTGCAAGGACACTTCGGGTTGCAAGTTAGAGATTAATTGACTGGGAATATAGGGCGGGTTAGAAATCATGCCGCTGAGCCGCCCTTGCAGGAGAGACAAAGGCGCAAACCACGAGCCAAGATAAAACTGAATCCGATCGTCTACATGCAAGGTTCTGGCATTCTGTTGGGCGATCGCCAAAGCCTGACTGCTAAAATCAACGGCATGAATATGAGCCATAGGTAAGGTGGTGGCTAAGCCGATCGCGATCGCTCCGCTGCCGGTGCCTAAATCTGCCCAATTTCCCTGCTGCAAGTCGGGTAGGTTTTGGCTGGCGGCGATCGCCAAATCAATCAGAATTTCAGTTTCGGGACGAGGAATTAAGACCGCCGGAGACACCTGAAGCAAGAGGTTACGCCAAGGGGTTTTTCCCGTCAAATATTGCACAGGAACGCGATCGCCCAGCCGCCTATCCCAAAGGTTGGCCAGGTCAGCCAAGGGCAGTTTTAAACTATTTCGGTTCTGTCTTTAAAGGACTCCAGGCGCAATGCCAATCGATCTAAGTCTGCAATATCTTGCAACAACCAATCAATTTCTGAAGGAGAAATGGCAGCAGCGATCGCCTGTTGTTGGGCTTGCCGCCGCCATTGCCAAAGCATTAAACCGGAGACAATGTTTGCCATGACCGGGTTCGTCATCCTGGTAGTACTCTATTAAGCTGCTTACACCCCTATTGTCTAGGCTGAGCAGGGGTGGGCTGTTGAGCACGTTGTGGGTTCTGGGGCTGATTGCGTGGTTGTCCTTGAGACTGCCGTCCTTGAGGGTTGCTGATCAGTGGCTTGCCCAAAGTTGGGATTTGCTTGTTGAAAAGAGCGCATAAACTCAATGCTGGCATCTGAAGGATCTAGCAAAATTTGCGTTAAGTCCGTATTACTGCTCGATTGCAGTGTGGAAATAAAGCCTTCTAGATTAATCACCTGGACTGACATTTTCGCAGCTAGTTCGGGCTGAGCCTGCTTCAGGCGATCGAGCACAGCTTGCAGTTCTTGACGATTGAAGAACATTGGCACAATTTGCCGCTCTCCTTGCTGAATCGTCAAATAAGCCCCATCGGCATCACTCGATCGAGCTGCAAATAAAGGCACACCCTGAAACTGAGCTTCTTGCTGCCCGCTTTGCTGCAAAGCAGTTTGAGCAGCCTGCACCTGCTGTTCAGAGGGAATAAAGACAAACTGCACTTCATCCTTCTTTTCTTGAGACAGTTGGTAAACCTTCGCCAACGAAATAGGCACAACCTGAGCACCCTCAGAGGCCTGGGGATTGTTCTGCTTGAGATTGTTCAAAAAAGTTTGAGCATCCTGCCCATCGATAAAAATACCTGCAACTGGAGTTTGGTCGTCGCCTTGAGTTGGGGTTGCCAGCAAAATGCCACCATCCCGGTTCATCAGCGCAAATACAGGGACTGTCTCAAGACTGCCCATCACCTGTTCTTGAGTCAGGGCCAGGACGCGGGTTGCTCCCATAAATAGAGAGGTAACCAGGACGGCACCCACTAGACCGATAGTTGTACTTAAACGAATCAATGACTTCATAAATGCTCCTGGTAATGACAACTGGCTTTGGCAAATTCTCGATGGTGAATGATCTCAGCTAGTCTTATAACCTTCCATCAGCGATGGGATTGCCAGCAAGCCCCATCGCTTCGTAAGCTGCCATTTTGATGCTGCCGATCTTGTGTTTAACCAAAATTCTTGCGTTTAACCCAATTCTTGCGTTTAACTGTGAAATCTGCCCTGAACAGTTGAACATGACTCAGTCCAACTGCTAAATTGTTCTGCTAGTCCACCCTATCTCAGGAGCCTACACTGTCCTGGAATCTGTAATTTTAGCTAAGACTGTGTGAGTTCCATCGAGATTGTGACGAAGATTGTAAAAACTAGAGACCTAGATTCACATAAATTAACGCCACAAGCAACCGTCAGGCAGATGTCTCAGAAAATACATTGCCTACGTAGAAAATCGAGAATCACATCAAAAATGAACAGTTTGAGTCTGGCGAAATTTTAATGGCTAACCTTTACGGCAGGTGAGTTACCAGACACAGTCCAGGCAAGAATAGTTCCATAAACCTGCCAGAAAATGATTGAATGGTTCTGTATGCAGTTAATGGAGATATAAATGGCTATAGTTGCTTATATTGCCTTAGTAGGTGGCGCATTTGGGACAGCAATGGTGCTGTATTTTGGGTTGCGGGCTGTGAAGTTGATTTAGTGATAAAGATGGGTAACGGGGGTG
>JAAUOQ010000287.1 GCA_012034795.1 Leptolyngbyaceae cyanobacterium CRU_2_3 | reverse complement strand
TGCCCCAGCGATTCTCTATGAAAATATTGCAGGGGCTAGTGGCAGCAATACACCTGTGGCTGAGCTTTTGCAAGCCAAAGGCTATCAACTTTTTCGCTATCAGCCGTTCCTCCAAAACCTGATCCCGATTGCATCGATCGAACAACTCCGAGGCAATCTGAATATCATTGCTTTACCGCCCAATCATCTGCTTCTTGCCGAAACAGAGATGAGTTAAGGAAATCAAAGATTTGTTTGTAGCCTTGGCTTGCATCCTTCACCTTCTTCCTTTACTTTATGTCTGTATTCCTC
This sequence comes from Leptolyngbyaceae cyanobacterium CRU_2_3, assembly GCA_012034795.1. Taxonomy (GTDB): domain Bacteria; phylum Cyanobacteriota; class Cyanobacteriia; order Elainellales; family Elainellaceae; genus Drouetiella. The sequence continues at coordinate 5,499 of JAAUOQ010000287.1, read as the reverse complement.
TTGAGTCTCAAAAAACGCGGTCATCTCGACCAGGTTCACTTTACCGTTTGTAATGTGGGTTCTCGCAAGGTCAGTGTAGAAGACAATTACAGCAATTTAGACTGGCATATTTTTTCGCCAAACTTAACCATCTATGGGTTTGATGCCGACGCCGATGCTTGCGAAGCCGCTAATGCCCAACTCGATCAGCAGCAGGGTTGGACAGAGAAACATATTCCATTAGCCCTGAGCAGTGCGATCGGTGAATCGACGTTATATGTCACTCGAAATCCCATGTGTAGTTCTCTGTATCCGCCTGATGAGGCTTACTTGGAGCGGTTTGCTGGATTGATCGAATTAGTGGCTACAGACTTTACCCTCAACTTAGAAACTACGACGCTAGATGCATTTTGCCAACAAGCAGAACTAGCGACAATCGACTTTCTGCAAATTGATGTGCAGGGAGCCGATTTGGATGTCTTAAAAGGAGGCAGTCAAATTCTGCAAACGGTTTTGGCAGTGCAGGTAGAAGTGGAGTTTTCGCCGCTGTATCAAGGACAACCGCTATTTGCAGATGTGGATACTTTCATGCGGGCGCAAGATTTTACCCTGTTTGACTTGACCCGCAGCACTCGTGTCAGGGCGCGATCGCCCATCCACACCAGCCATCATCCTGGACAATTGCTGTGGGGAGATGCCTTCTATTTTTGCGATCTGATCCGAGCGCAAGAAATGTCACGCAGTCAGACTCCAGCACAGATTTTGAAGCTGGCCTGCCTTGCAGATGTGCTGGGGTTTTCCGACTATGCCCTGGAGCTTCTAGAATACTTAACACTTAACTACGGCAGCGATTCAGCTTACAACATGGCGGATGCGATTGTTGAAAGCTTGCAGCAATATCCTCCCGTAATCGACAATTGGCAAGCCTTTCCCATTTTTCATACCTTGCAGGATTATTTGAGTCTAGAAATGTCTGATGTCCTGAAATGATGTCCTGAAATGATGTCCTGAAATGACGATGAAACCTCATGTCTTGCTATACACCGATGAACCTGGCATTGGCGGCATTGCCCAATACAATCATGCTATTTTGCGAGGACTGCATGCACGGGGCTATCGTGTGACAGTGGTACAAACCAAAACTGATACGCCGTTGATTGCCGAACAGCAGAATTGGGGCATCAATCACGAGTGGCTACCGTTTGATAGTGTCAATGATTTTAGCCAAACGCTCACGAATGTTGAGGCAGCCCGCCAAATCTTGGGGCGATCGCACCCCAATCTGATTCTATTCAGCGATGGCTGTCCGGTTTCCAATTTTGCTGCCAAACAAGCGGCGCTCCAGCTTGGCATTCCCTATCTAGTGGTGGTAGGCTTTGTTGACCCAGAGTTAGCCGATACCTTTGCCGTTTGTCTGCCAGATCTGGAGCAGCAGTATGCCTGTGCCAAAGCGGTTGTGGCAGTGTCGCAGGAAAATCTGCATCTGTTGCGGCAGTGGTTTCGGTTGTCACCTCAGCGGGGACAGGTGATTTTGTATGGCCGTCCTGACCTATATTTTGCCCCTCGTAATCTGGTAGTACGCGATCGCCTACTGCAACCCCTCAACCTTCTCAAAGAGAGTGCAGAAGATACGATCGTTTGTTTTACGGCGGCTCGGTTAGAAGGCATTAAAGGCTATCAGTTTCAGCTTGATGCCATTGCTCAGTTGCGCCATACACCCCTTTGGGACAAGCTCTACTTTGTTTGGGCAGGTGAAGGAGAACTGCGATCGCTTCTGGAGACTGCTCTAGTAGACCTGGCAGTGGGCGATCGGGTGAAACTGTTGGGGCAGCGCTGGGATGTGGCAGATTTGGCTGGATGCAGCCGATCTGTTTATTTGCCCACCTACCGGGAAGGGATGCCTTTAGCCGTTATGGAAGCCATGGCCAAAGGTTTGCCGGTGATTGCCTCTGCCATTAGCGGCATTCCGGAAGAGATGGGCGATACCGGTAAATTGCTGCCTGATCCCAATATCGATCCGCAAGCCACGTTGAAAGAATTGATAGGCACGTTAGAGACTTGGGTAGCACAGCCAGAACTACGGCGATCGATTGGGCAAGCGGCAAAACAACGGGCAGAAGTTCTATTTCGGGAGGAACGGATGGTGCAGGAGACAGTGCAAGTTGTGGAGCGATCGCTGTTGCCCTCTGGAGATTATGTATCGCCCGGATTGTCGATCGTCTTGCCAGATGCGGCTTTTCCCAATAAAGTGATTGCCGATCCGCACAGTTCACCCTGGCCATACCTGCGTCGGACGGTGCCCCACAACTGGTATGTCGATCAGCGACAGCCTGCAATTGGTTTTCTCAGCCGCGATGAGGCGCAAATTCTCTACAATACCGCCCTGCAATTTCGGGGTAAGCGGGCTTTGGAAATTGGTTGTTGGATGGGTTGGTCGGCCTGCCATTTGGCTTTGGCAGGTGTGGAGTTGGATGTGGTTGATCCGCTCCTGGAAGGCGGGATTTACCAGTCGGTGGAGCAATCGCTGAGAGCAGCAGGAGTGGGCGATCGCGTCAATCTGGTGGCGGGTTACAGTCCTGAAGCGGTCGAAACACTAGCCACAAAGCATTCGCGCCGATGGTCACTCATCTTTATTGACGGCAATCATGATGCACCTGGGCCGCTGGAAGATGCGATCGCCTGCGAACAGTTTGCCGAACCGGATGCCCTGATTCTATTTCATGATCTGGCTTCACCTGAAGTATCTGAGGGCTTAGACTACCTGAAACAACGCGGCTGGCAGACACGGGTTTACCAGACCATGCAAATTATGGGCGTAGCATGGCGCGGCAATGTGCAGCCGATCGCCCATACGCCTGATCCGAGTGTGGATTGGCAGTTGCGCCGCACTTGCAACACTATGAAATCAGCGGTGTATCTCCACCTGAAACTGATCCAATGCTGCGGCTGATCACCGAAGTCGAGACGTTGCAATTGCCGGTTTACCCAATCGTCGAGTTGGAGACGAGCGATCGCCAGCAGCTTCAAGTCTGGCATCAGCAGGGCAAACAGGCTTACATCAAGGCAGATTGGCAGACGGTACAGACGATCTATACGCAGGTTTTGCAGTTGAATCCTGGATCAGCGATCGCCCATGCCCACCTCAGCACATTCTACGGGCAGCAGGGTCAGTTGCGGCAAAGCCTTCAACATCATGCTTTAGCCTATTCTGCCCATACCCTGGAGCCGCCCAATTCAGAATTTCAAGCGTTGTTAGAGGCAGTTCGCCCCTATACGCTGCTGAGCGAGGAACGGTTATTTTCGTTATATAGGCTGGGATAAACAATTGTTTAGACGATATTCCTGGCAATTTTGTGGAATGCGGCACTTGTCGGGGAGGAGCCGCTGCCCTATTGGCTGCCGTGATTCAGTGCTATAGTTTGCGCCCGCGCCTGCTCTATGCCTTTGACACCTTTGAAGGAATGCCCGCCCCCACCGCAGCCGATCGCCATGCAGGGATCCCGGCCAACGAAACTGGATTTGGCGTAGGAACCTTAAAGGCTCCTGTGGCTGAGCATCTGAATCAAATCTGTCAGGCTTTAAACGTCAGCGAGATCGTGGTGCCCGTGGCTGGACTGTTTGCCGATACGCTACCACAGTATAAGCCTGAAATTGGCGATATTGCCCTGCTTCATGCCGATGGTGACTGGTATGAGTCCACGATGGATATTTTTAATATCCTTTACGATCGCGTCATAATGGACGGGTTTATCCAAATTGATGATTATGGGCATTGGGAAGGATGTCGCCTGGCCATTCACGAATTTGAGCGCAGTCAGAATGCTAGTTTTCCCTTACGGATGATCGACTATACGGGCGTTTGGTTTCGCAAACAAGATCCAGCTAGTCCTGACAATAACTATTGGCGATCGCTCTGGCAGGTCGCAGAAATTGCTGCTCAACTGGGCAATATGGTTCTGGCAACACGAGCGGCTGGCGCGGTGCTGAAGTTGCTGCCAGGACTGATGCTACTGGCTGAAGCCAAGTGGGTAAGCTGGCGCACCGATCTACCCCCTGTCCCCTCCATGCATCTGCCCGATTTTCTTCAGGCTGAGTTGGCAACTCCTGACTACCCGGATGGGCTGGCTCAACTGCTGCGCTCCACCAATCTGATTCTTTTGCCCGACTGGAACCAAGCTGAGGAACAGCTATTTCCGGCTCTGGTAGATTTGTTTCGGGAATTGATGAGTCATGACGATCGCCACCAGATCACGCTTTGGGTGCATCCAGGACAACTTGACCCTGCTGATGCTGATCTAGCAATCTCCAGTGTTGTGATGCATCTACTGTCTGAGGAAGCCTTGGAGATTAGTGAGGAAGACCTAGCTATTAGCTTGCTCAATGACCTAGATACGTCGCAGTGGGAGAGCTTGCGCGATCGCTTGACGGCACGGATTGCTTTTGCCTATGAAGACGAGGAACGATCGCACAGTTAGGGATTGCAGCATTGACAATTTGGGGCTGATGTTTCAATGAAAATTAGAGTGGGCATTGCCCACCCTAACAAACCTATAATCTTTAAGCGTTAGCACACTTTTAAACGCTTGTAGCAGTAGTCAGTTGCTTCTCAGGCAAAGCGATGTATTGCGCTACGAGTTGGCGGAACTGTTCGCCATCGATCGTTTCCTGCTCAAGCAATAGCTCTACGAGTGCATCCATCAACTCCCGATTCTCACGGATTACCCGACGAGACTCAGAATAGCAACGGACTGCAATGGCTCTGACTTGCTGATCAATCTGGGTCGCTACTTCTTCGGAATATTCCGATCGCGCCATCCAGTCGCGCCCCAAAAATACTTCGCTGTTGCCACTTTCTAGAGCAAATGGCCCTAAGTCAGACATGCCATAACGAGTCACCATTTCTCGCGCTAAATTAGCGACCACCTGGATATCGTTACTGGCTCCCACTGTCACCTCAGCATCCCCAAACACTTCTTCTTCAGCCGCTCGTCCGCCCAGAGCAATGGTGATGCGATCGAGCAACCACGAGCGGGTATAAAGTCCGCTATCGATCATCTCTTCGTTAAAGGTTTGCTGGGCAAAGCCACCAATACCGCCCGATCGAGGAATAATCGTGACTTTGTTGAGGGGATCAGAGTTCTTCAGTAAGGTCATCAGCAGTGCATGACCCACCTCATGATAGGCAATCAGTCGCTTTTTCTTGCTGTCCAGCAATGGAGTTAAGGTCATCCCTGTAGTGACGCGATCGATCGCATCATCAATTTCTAAAGCTGTCACAGCTTCTTTGCGACGGCGTGCCGTTAAAATCGCGGCTTCGTTCAGCATATTCGCTAGTTCAGCGCCCGAAAAGCCTGGTGTTCGTCGGGCGATCGCCTCCAGCGATATGCTGGGGTCTAACTTCTTATTGCGAGCATGAACTTCCAGAATGCCCAAACGCCCTTTAAAGCCAGGCAAGTCAACCTGCACCTGGCGATCAAACCGCCCAGGAGCAATACGGGCTGAATCCAGGACATCTGGCCG
>JAAUOQ010000286.1 GCA_012034795.1 Leptolyngbyaceae cyanobacterium CRU_2_3 | reverse complement strand
CCCCAACTGTAGTTGGGAAAAAAAGGTTTCCACCGAGGAATTGAGCCAGCACTTTAATGATGTCGGGGCGATTCTATCAATGGTGCCTGAGAAGGTGACGGCAGGGGGGCGGATTGTCAAAATTCGCTTACGGGGCGAAAAGGGCGATCGCATCATTGATGGGGATGCTTTGCGCGATGCTTTGGCGCTCCGCAGTGCTCCGTTCCAAATTATTCCGCAAATGGGACAGGTTGCCAGTGCCGGAAATGTGGCTTCTGCCCCGATCGCCTTTGAACTAACTGGACAAGGCTACGGGCATGGCATCGGCATGAGCCAATGGGGTGCCCGGAATTTGGCAGAGCAGCGCTGGAACTATGCTCAAATTCTGTTGCACTACTACACAGGTGCTGAGCTACGCCGAATTGAAGTGCAATAATGTTGAGGGCAGCAACACCTAGAAACACAGGGTCATTTAGCTTCTAGAATAAAGAAGTGAGAGATCCGCCCAGCCTTCAGCATGATGCAGTTTCATGATTAAGTTTAAAGTTGCAACTCGCGGCTACAGTGAAGAATTTGAGCGGTGGACAGATGCCCTCAATGCTGCCAACGCCCTGAAGCCCAAGTGCAAAAGCTGGCTCCAAGATATCCGAATTTTTGCCGGAGAAGAATTAGTTTGGGTTTATAGCCGATCGCACACTTATCCGCAATATGTGGGGGCAGGTAACTACGATCGCCTGGCCCGGCTGTTCATTTGGGAAGCAATGCAGGAAGACTAGACCATGGGGGGTATGGTCAATCCTTGAAGAGGCTGCTGGCGCTGGGCGATGCTTAAGCCTTTGGATTGGATCAAGACACCAAAATTACCCAGTCCAAGCGGGTTGATCAGCGCATGTAAAGATTCGCGGCGGCGCAAAATGTCTGACAGCGATTGTTCTAGATCAGCGTTGGGCTGATTTGAAAGCGCGGCGATTCGATCACCCAGCCCCAATGCCATCAAGAACAATCCTTGCTGGGTAAAGCCAATCGTCTGCAAGCCACACTGTTCCCCCTGTTTTCTAGGGCCGTAAAATCGACATGAGCGGTGATGTCTTGCCGCCCGATCGCTACATAGGGGTCAGAATGGTGAGCATGTTGATAGTAACACTGGAGCGTCCCCTGAGTACGACCAGGGCTATAGTAGCGATGAGCAGGATAGCCGTAGTCAATGGTGAGCAGGTAGCCAGTATGCAGGCGATCGGCAATGGTAGTAATCCAATCTAGTGCTGCTAAGTTCACCTCGCTACGGTAGCCGTTGGGATAATTTGCAGTTGAGAAATCCAATCCAAGCCGATCAAAATATTCAGTCAGTCTAGGGGTTGAGGGTTCAGCCAGTGTTTCTACGAAATGAAAGGGATTGGTATTGGTTTCTTGAGTGGGCGTTGTGACGTATATCTCTTGAAACTGTCCATCGGCGATTGCGATTTGATGGACCGGAAAAGCATCGACTAATTCATTGGAGAAGCAACAGCCCACGATCGAATGGGGTGGGATTTCGTCCCAATGCTTCCAAGATAAATTTCCCCACGACTCTGCCAGCTTCTGCAAGCGCTGTTGTTGAGCCGCAATCATCGCAGAGGATCTTTCGACAATGAGATACTCCAATGCCTCAAAACACTCGAAATGGTGACGATGTAAGTAGCGCAGAACATCTTGAACAATTAAGCCCTGTCCGGCTCCCATTTCCACCAGCGTAAACCGATGAGGGCGATCGCAGATTTGCCACATTTGAGCAAATTGCTCGGCTAACAACTCCCCAAAATCTGCTCCTAAATGGGGTGAAGGTAAAAAGTCGTTTTGGATGCCTTGGGGATGCGTCACATAGTAGCCATATTGGGGATGGTACAACGCTAAATCCATGAACTCGGTAAAGGGAATGCGTTGCTGAGGAGCAGTGGCGATCCGGTTAGCGATCGCTTGGCAAAGGATAGGATTGCTCTCGGCAAGTTCTAAGGGTGCGGTCATGGCTTTTCTCAGGGTTCGGCTTTTATTGTGGCATGGGCTTTGACACACAGCCTTCTCACTCCATACCCCATATCACGATGTTTCTGTATCACTCTGTATCGCTCTGTATCGCTCTGTATCGCTCTGTGATGGAGTCAATCAATCAGGGGCGATCGCATGGCAAACTAGCTTAAGCTAACTCACTGTAAACTTACCGCTCTCCTAAATTAATTTGACGGCCAATTTACCTCTGCCTGCTAACAGCCTCCCTGCTAACAGCCTCCCTGCACCTGAAGCAGCGGCTACCCAAAATCGCAAAGCCGATCATCTACGGGTTTGTCTGGAAGAAGATGTACAGTTTCACCAAACGACTAGCGGGTTTGAGCACTATCGGTTTACCCACTGCTGCCTACCCGAACTCAATCGGAGTGAGATTGGTTTAACAACTACCTTTTTAGGCAAGTCTTTAGGCGCACCACTGTTGATTTCTTCCATGACAGGAGGCACAGAATTGGCGCGACTAGTTAACTACCGACTGGCGGAAGTGGCACAGCATTATCAGATTGCTATGGGTGTAGGGTCGCAGCGTGTCGCCATCGAACATCCTCAAGTGGCTTCTACTTTTGCAGTGCGATCGCGAGCACCCAACATTCTCCTATTTGCCAATCTGGGAGCCGTGCAGTTGAACTATCGCTATGGGATTGAAGAATGCCAGAGGGCGATCGATGGTCTGGAAGCCGATGCTTTGATTTTGCACCTGAATCCGCTTCAGGAATGTGTCCAGACCCAGGGCGATACCAATTTTCGGGGGCTACTGAGCAAAATTGCCGTTTTATGTGAGCAACTCCCTGTGCCTGTGATTGCCAAAGAGGTAGGCAACGGCATTTCCAGAAGCATGGCAGAGAAACTGATGGCAGCGGGAGTCAGCGCCATTGATGTTGCAGGGGCAGGCGGCACTTCTTGGGCACGAGTGGAAAGCGAACGGGCTAAGGATGGGTTGCAGCGCCGGTTAGGAAACACCTTTGCTAACTGGGGATTGCCTACCGCAGAATGCGTCACTGAAATTCGAGCGATCGCCCCTAAACTTCCCTTAATTGCTTCGGGTGGGCTGCGGGATGGGCTGGATGTAGCAAAAGCGATCGCCCTGGGTGCTGATCTGGCTGGGTTGGCCTTGCCTTTCTTGCAAGCTGCTTCGCAGTCAGAAGCAGCCCTCTACCTACTTGTGGATACTCTGATGGCAGAATTAGCGACTGTGCTTTTTTGTACAGGTAGCGCCACATTAGCAGCATTGAGACAGCCAGGCATTCTCAGTAGATCGCAAACTCATCTCAATTCTCCCTAAAAATAAATTTCAAAGAAGTAGATTTTAAAGGTGCAAAGCACCTTTAAAATCTACTTCTTTGGGTTTTGTGCCGCGCTTTGCGCGGCACAAAACCCAAAATATTTCGATCTACTGATTCTGGAACGAGTAAGGTAAGCGAGGAGTTTTGGAGAAGTAGTGTTAAAAGTGTGAAGGGGGAATTTTTCATCCTGCTTTGATGCTCAGCCATTATTATGCTCAGCCATTGAACTCAGTTCTCCTTCCCTACCCGCCCCATCTTTAGCGAATTTTCAGATGCGCGACTTTTTCAAATACACGTTTGCTACCTTAGCGGGACTTGTTCTGTTCGTCACACTTGGCATTGCGGGGCTAACAGCACTCTTAGTTACCCTTGCTTCCAGTACCCGTGAAACTGGCCCACAAGTTAAACAAGATACGATTCTGACCTTCAACTTATCTCAGGAAATTACAGACTCCAGCGCTTCGACAGAGCCCGGTGCTTTGATTGGAGCGGCTCTCTCAGGCGGCAGTCCAGAGAATTCTATTGCGCTACGCTCGGCATTAAAATCGATTCGGAGTGCCACAACAGACGATCGGATTAAGGCATTGCTGCTCTATGGCAGCATTTCACCGGTACGCTCAGGTTCTGGATTTGCGACGCTGCGCGAGGTGCGGCAGGCGCTTGTGGCATTTCGCAATTCAGGTAAGCCCATCTACGCCTACGATGATGTGCAGTGGCAGGAGCGAGATTACTACTTGGCATCGGTTGCCAATACTGTTCTCCTCAATCCCAGTAGTTTGTTAGAAATTAACGGCTTTAGCTCCGAAAACACGTTTTATACTGGAGCATTGCAAAAATATGGGGTTGGCATTCAAATCTTGCGGGTGGGTAAGTTTAAGTCTGCCGTTGAACCACTGACTCGGACTCAAAGCAGCCCTGAAGCCAAAGCCCAAAGCCAAGCGCTGCTTACCGATCTCTGGAACGAGTTTATCACTGCATCTTCTAAGAGTCGCCAGCTAACGCCACAAAAACTTCAGGCGATCGCCGATCAACAAGGAATACTAATGCCTGAGCAGGCTAAGGCTGCGGGTTTGATCGATCAAATTGCCTATGAAGATGAAGTCATTGCAAAACTTCAGGGATTGACGGGGGAAGACAAGGGCAGTGATTCGCTGCGGCAAATTGATCTGGCTAACTATGCCCAAGCCATAACTGCTCAAACAGAGCGATCGTCCAACAACCAAATTGCTGTGATTTATGCAGAGGGCGATATTGTTAGCGGTGAAGGCAGCACTGGACAAATTGGTGGCGATGCCTTGGCAAGGCTACTGCGAAAGATGCGCCAGGATGACGATGTCAAAGCGGTTGTCTTGCGGGTCAACAGCCCCGGAGGAAGCGCCACCGCTTCGGCTCTGGTGGCCCGAGAAGTCGCTTTGGTCAAAGCGAAAAAGCCCATCATCGTCTCAATGGGAACCTATGCGGCATCGGGGGGCTACGAGATCTCGACAAATGCCAGCCGAATTTTTGCTTCCCCTACCACCATTACGGGATCGATTGGTGTGTTTGGCATATTGCCGAATGTGCAAGGCATTGCCAAAAACAACGGCATTACCTGGGATACAGTTAAAACAGGACGATTAGCCGATGGAGATACCCTAACTCGTCCTAAAACCCAGAAGAATTGGCGATTGGGCAGCGGGTTGTCGATCAGATTTACGACCAATTCATTAGCCTTGTTGCTACTTCACGCCGCATGCCTAAACAAAAAGTGGCAGAAATTGCTCAGGGGCGAGTTTGGTCGGGTCTGCAAGCCAAGCAGATTGGCTTAGTCGATGAACTGGGCGGTTTAGAAGATGCCATTAAAGCCGCTGTTAAACAAGCCAAACTGGAGGACGACTGGCAAATTGAGGAGTTTCCTCAACCGCGATCGTTTGAAGAACAACTAGGGCGGCTCTTGGGCAATTCAACTCAGGCTGCTAGTCCTACCGATCCGTTCACTCAAGAGCTTCAGAAGCTAGCGAAGGATCTGGATATGCTGCGATCGATGAATGACCCCCTAGGCGCATATAGCCGTCTGCCCTTTAATTTCGATATCGATTAATAGATCTTGTAGTAGGTCCTAGTGGTGTTTCACACTTGCAAGCTAGAACATTACTTAGGCTTTAAGGTACTGGAGGACTGCTGCCTGCCTCTAAACTGGCATCAGGACTACTTGATGCAGCAGGGATAGCAGAATCTGAGCTAGCTCGTCCACCTGCTGCTTGAGCCATGTAGTCATAAGTGGTGGCTGCCAGTTGACGGATCAAATCTTGAGCGCGATCATCATTATTGGGACGTTTTACCATGACAGTGATGGCGTAACGCTTGCCGTTGGGCATATCAATGACGCCAGTATCGCCTACTAGCGAACCAATGTCACCTGTTTTGTGGGAGATAGTCGCACCTTCACCCAAGGAAGCGGGCAATAGGGTGTCAGTGACTGTATGGCGCATGATATCGAGGGCGCGATCGC
>JAAUOQ010000285.1 GCA_012034795.1 Leptolyngbyaceae cyanobacterium CRU_2_3 | reverse complement strand
CTTAGCCCGTTCAGGGAGTAGAATTCCCAAGTTGAGGCAATGTCCAGGATTGGAGGTGATACTGTCTACAGGTTTACCATCGCCATCCAGTGCCAGGGCACAATAGTCCAGATCAGATATCCAGAAATCTCGATTAAAGCGAGTTTTCATCTCCCTGGCTTCTTCCTGCCAGCGATCGGCCAGATCAATCCGTTTCTTGATGCGAGCGATTTCGCTCAGACGGATCTTAGCCGCATATACATAAGCTTGCACTTCGCAGAGCGTGATGGGACCTTTGGCCAGTTGGCCATCGCGGTAAACAATACAGTCGCCAGAGTCTTTCCAGCCCTGATTCACTAAGCCTTTTTTCGATCGCCGGTCGTATCTGAGATACCCTGTTTGCTGACAGTTGCGATCGATCCAATCCATAGCTGCCAAAGCATGATTCCAGAGTTTTTCTAGCGTGTCGCGATCGTGAGTCCAGGCATAATACTCGGCATATAGCATCAGCCAAAGGGGGGTGGCATCTACTGTGCCATAGTAAGGCGTATGGGGAATTTCATGACAGCGGGCCATTTCACCCAAACGCAACTCATGCAGGATTTTGCCAGGTTCTTCTTCTCGCCAATCATCATCTACTTTGCCCTGATATTGTGCTAGTACCGTTAGGGTTTCGCGGGCAATCACCGGATCTAGAATCAATGTTTGAGAAGCAGCAATAATTGAGTCTCGACCAAACAGCGTACAAAACCAGGGAACTCCAGCGGATAAAATTTTGCCCTGATCAAACGTTTGCCGGAGTAGATAGATATCATGCTCAGCCCGTTCAATGACCTGATTGAAGGCGCGATCGTCTGAACGAATTTGGGTAATGGAAGCTCGCCACTCTTGCTCTTCTAGTAGCTCTGCGGCTTTAGCTTGCATCAAAGTCATCGGCACATTTACTTGAGAAACTGGACGATTGTTGGTTAAGGTTTCCAATCGATAACCGAGTCGCTCTGTAGCATGAGACTCTAGTTCCAAATTCCAGATGGCAGTGTAGCCTTTAAAGCTATTGGGCAGCCGATGTAAAAACTGAATGTGAGACTCCATGATATCTCCATCCAGTCCTTGATAGGCCATGGTGATCTCAGACGGGGTGGAATAGAGGACAAACTTAGGCTCAGACACTTCTGGTTCAGCAGTATCTTGGGAAGTGTCAGATGAACCATCGGACGAAACCGCTAAAGCTTTGACTAAAGATTCGCTATCGGCTCCATCGGCTGCCATGACGCGCCGCAGCAACCTTCCCTGTCCTTTGCGGCTGAATCCACGAATCTCAAATAGATCCATAAAGTCAGCCCCAAAACTCAGTGTCAGTTCAAACTTGACAGTTTGGGTACTGTAATTTGTGATTGTTAGTTCTTCAAACAACCCACCGTTCAGGACAATTTCGCGATCGATGCCGATGGTTTCGGCAGGAATCCGATTGTCGTCAATCCGGGGATTGGTACACAGGACGGAAAGCGCAAAACCTCTTTGAGCATTGCTACTCAGCAGCACCGGAGTTCGCCCCTCAATTTGTAGGTCTGATCGGCTCAAGAAGCGGGTATCTCGGCAAAACATACCCATGCTATCGATCGCCCCATCACCCAAGCAACCCGAAATATTGCCTAGCGTATCGGTAATCAGGAATAGGTCGTCGTCTTTTAGCGTGAGGGTGGAGTGAAATTGGTCGCTGTTGTTGGCACAAGCCCACTCGGTAATCTCCAGTTGATTTGCCGGGACAAAAACTCTACCTTCCAGTTCAACAATATCTGGCATGATCCATTCTCATAGAACGTTCCAACTTGGATCTTAGGTTTTAGATCGAGAATTGTGCCTACCCAATTTCTCAATGAGCCATCTTTTTCAGAGATTAATGAATGCAGGGATGAAAATCCGTCATGATTTCAACAGACCATCCTGGTAAAACTACTGTACTAGGATGAGAGAGCGGGCACCTCTGGACTTGCTCTCTCGCTAAATTGATCAATTTTCAATTTACATTATTACTCTCCGGTACTCTCCTGATAAAAGTCCGATCTTCTGAGGAATACTGGCTAGTCAAACGGCTCCTCCCAAAGGGTTTGCTTAACTCTATGAGGCTCTTACCAGCTTTTCATCTAGTGCTGGAAGGGATTCGCGAGTTTGTGCCCTTTGCTCTAGTGTAAAGGAGGGGTGCGTGATGGATTGAGCCAGTAAGCGACGGTAGAGATCACTAAGCTGAATGGCAACCCCTGTCCAGCTAAAGTTTTGCTGAACCCGGACGGTTGCTTGTCGGCGTAGTTTACGCGCCCAAACATCATCTGTCAGGATGCGATCGATCGCATCAGCAAAAGCAGCTTCGTTTTGGGGTGGCACTAGCAGTCCTGTTTCTTCTGGCACTACGGTAAACTTCAGCCCGCCCACATCAGAGGCTACAACGGGTGTACCGCAAGCCATCGCCTCGATTGCCACCAACCCAAACGGTTCATAGTGACTGGGGATGACACAAACATCCGCAGCCGTGTAGTACGTAGGCAGGTGCTCATGTCCTACGCGCCCAGCGAACCAGGTTTCGCCAGCAATGCCTAATTCGCTGACGATGCTTTCAATTCTGGCGCGCTCTATGCCGTCCGATTGCCCTGACTCACTACCACCCACAATGACCAAACGCAAATGGTTGGATCTTTGTCCTTGGTGATGCTTCAACTGAGCAAAAGCCCGAACTAGTGTTTCAATTCCTTTGCGTGTATCGAATCGTCCTACGTAAAGCACAATTTGATCATCTGCGTTGAACCCCCAACTGCGATCGCGCTTCTGTTTTAGGGGTGACATAGAAGTTTTGGGTATCTGTACCACAAGGAATGATTTCGATGTGTCCCTTCTGAGAAACGAGCGATCGCAGTTGTTCTTGTTCTTGAGGACTGGTTGCCACTACGCAGTTTGCCTGTTCAAGGATTTGCTGTTCTATATCCAGTCGAGTTTGAGCAATTAGGGGACGATTGGGTGTGGTTTTAAACTTAACAGATCCCAGGGAATGATAGGTATGAACAATCTGGATATTGCTTGTTTTCCGTAGCTCTAGCCCAACCCATGCAGACATCCAGTAGTTAGTATGCACCAAAGGATAGCGAGTGCCTGTCTGGGTTTGAAATTTTTCCAAGGACTCAACGAATTGCGGCAGATATTGAAATAGCTGATCACGCGGCACAAACTCTTCTGGCCCTGCGGTCAGCCGAATGGTGCGGCAGTAAGGCGAGTGCTGTACAATTGCGGGGTCGCTAGCCCGGTTTTTGCGCGTAAACATATCTACTTGCCAGCCTAGTTTGGCTAAGGCTTCGCCGACTTGCCGAACATATACATTTTGTCCACCGGCTTCCTCTCTGCCAATTTCAGCAGCAGGGTCGCCATGATCGGAGATAAGCGCGATCGCTTGACGCTGCTGGATTCGGGGTTTCGCTTTAGTTGCTAAAGCGGTTGTGGTGGGGGACGCCTGAGCGATAGGAGTTAGCTTAAAAGATTTTCCAGTGGATTGCGACATAGCCTATGCCTCGTCATGTAAATTTGTTTAGTGAACGAATGGAACTCCAGCGTTACCTCAAGAGATACTAGTTATAGACCCAAATTGTCATCCTCCTTTGGAACCATATGTCAGGACTACAGTATTTGGAGAAGAATACTTTCCAATCACCTACAACACGCTCAAGACTTCACATTTGATGTTTAACCAAACAGTCGATTGATCTGAAGATTGACTCAATATGTTTGGGTTAGACTCAGTTTGAGTTAGTCTCAGTTAAAGCCTGAAGCTCTCCTAATCTTCTGGCAAAAGTATCTAGAAAAGGTCAATATCTCCCTTGAGAAGGAGATGTAAGAGACATTTAAGGGAGACTACAGAGAAATGGGAATCTCCAAAAGTGGGTTTATCCTTGACCAAGACTTTTAACACTTACTCAACCCATCGAATTATTGAGGTAGGGCAGGGATAGTTCAGTTGCTGAAGCTGCCTATCAAGCTGACTGATCCTTGATGATGTCCATTTCGGATAAAGCGCTCTGCTACAAGCTGCTGGTATACAGCCTCATATCCATCTGTCATTTGCTTGACGCTAAAGCGCTGAGAGACGTAATCCCGGCAGGTAGCGCGATCGAGGTTCCGAACCTTACCCACAGCGGTAATGCATTCTGCAACTGTGTCACACAAGAACCCAGAAACACCTGGCTTGATTACTTCTGGTGTTGAACCCAGTCTCATTGCGATTACAGGGGTGCCAGCCGCCATAGATTCGGTCATGACTAGACCAAATGGTTCTTTCCAAGTGATCGGAAACAGTGTGGCGATCGCCCGGCCCATCAGGTTATTTTTCTGCTCATGATTCGCTTCTCCCAAAAACTGGATTTGTTTACCATCAATGTGGGGCTTGATCTCGGCTTCAAAAAAGTCCACATCAACTACATCGACCTTCCCTGCCATTTTTAGGGTTAAACCTGTGGCTTTAGCAATGGCGATCGCATGATGTGGCCCTTTTTCAGGAGACATCCGCGCTAAAAAGCCAGATAGGGTGGCTCATCTGGCTCTGGGAAAAACTTATGACTATTAACGTCAATTCCGTTGTAAACCGTTGCAATGCAATTTAGCTCTAGGCTGGGATCTCGCTGGGTATCTGAAATACTGACGTAAGGCTGTGCCTGAGCATGGATGTACATCTTACGATATCAGGTGTAAATACACCATGTAAGGTATGGACTGTCGGCGTTTCACCAATTTTGAGTACGCTAAGCCCGCACAGCCCATATGAGAATGAATCACATCGAAGTCCTCGGCACGTCCGTAAACAGTGCTTAATTGCAGCATTTCATAAATGCCATATTCTTTGACGTTGGGATCAAGCCTCAGAGCTTGGGGATGAACAGATTCAAGCTTAGCTAGGGTAAGAGAATCGCCCGATGCAAACAGCGTCACATCATGTCCCCGTCGGACGAGTTCATCGGTCAATAACCCTACAACAAGTTCAATTCCACCATAGGCTGGTGGGGGAACTCTTTCCCAGAGTGGAGCGATCTGAGCAATCCGCATAGCAAACCTCCGCTGTTGAAATTGAGAAGTAGTGATCTTTACTTAACGCGATCTTTAACTTTCTTTTAGACTTCCTTCAGGAAGATCTTGACATCTTCCTTCCGATGGGGTGTGAGTAACATCGGTCGAATCCTTCAACCTGGAACTTCCATCTGAGGGAATAACCCTATTACCCAAATTCCTAACGCAAGCAGCGTTTAGTTTAAGAAGCTTCATAGCGCGCTGAGCTACGAAATATTTAAACGACTCAACTAGTCCAGCATGTGTACTTTAGTAACAGAGTGATACAGAACTTTGAATAACTCTATCGAAAACTTTACATTTTTGTCAATACGGGATTCTCCTCTAGTAAAAGCAAAAAAACTTAAAACTCTTGTCAGCAATAACCTTATTAGATGTCTTACAAATTTGTATATCTTGAATGAACTTTACTAAAGCACAAAAGTTGAAAAAACTGCAACTCCCAATTATCCTGAGACTGCACATTCTTGATATCAATTAATTTCTACTGCTACAGATTCCCGACATCTCAAAGAAGTTGAGATCAATTCACAGCCATCTAGACAGCCGCCGAGATCGTTATTGCCATGGATCGCTTCCTTTACGAACACTCTATTTCCGAACGGGGGTATCTGATCATTCCCTATGTTCAAAGTTCTATTGCTGGACAGCCAATTTACTCATACAAACTTCTTTCTGAACTGGGTCACAAAGGGCAATTTCACAAGACTGATAA
>JAAUOQ010000284.1 GCA_012034795.1 Leptolyngbyaceae cyanobacterium CRU_2_3 | reverse complement strand
AGCCTCCTTCCAGCTACTGACATGATCGTTTTCTGGCAGGCTACCTTAGATGAGTTGCTACAATCTGTGACCGCGGTTACGCCGTAATTGTATTATAATAGCGAATAGGCCGCGTGTAAATCTATCTGAGCATGAATCAAAGGCAGTTCAACCTCTGCAAATGCCCCTTCTGAGCATGAATAGTTGAAAAACTGGCTATAGACAATCTCAATTTCCTAAGACTGCACGAGCCACCCAAAAAATGCCAATGCCAACGATCGCTAGCCAGTCGCTGAAGTTGAGTTGAAACTGATGCCATCGCAACTGATGTTGATCGGGACTTGTAAATCCGCGGACCTGCATAGCGCTGGCGATTTGCTCTGCTCGCACCAGCAAATTATCTACCAAACGTTCAGCAATCTTTGCCCAAACTTGAGTTGTGTTGCGAAGTCCTAATTTTTCCAATTAATCCCTCTAGTACGAACCGATCGCACTAGATTTTGCACTTCTTCCAGGACAAGCGGAATGAATCTTAAAGAGAGCGTTAGTGTTAGCACAATTTCTGTGACAGGTATATTGAAGCGCCGCAAGGGACGCATCAAACTCTCAATTCCTGCTGTAATTTCCTCCGGTGCTGTTGTTAGTAAGTACAGATTGGTGCTGTAAATCAACGTAAACATCAATGTTCCCACTCGGACTGCCAAGTCCAATGAGCGACGAGTGACCTGCACAATTCCTCGATTAAACAGGAAATACTTATAGCTGGTAGGTTGCGGCAAAACAGCCGCATCAGGAGCAAGACTGGAATTAGTTGTACTGGGTGGGCTTGATTGAACAAAGGTCAGTTCATGGGCAGGCAGGCGAGGCTGACTTGGAACTTTAATCCCATCGGGTGCAAACAGCGTAATGCCGAACAGCAGCAAGCTGAAAGCCAACACCAAACCCATTTGCTTTCGCCAAACTCGCAAGGGTAGTCGCGTACTCAGGGTCAGTAAGATTAAAATTATGACGATGCTGAGCCGCCAAGCGGGACTAGAGGCGATCGGGGTTAGGATGAAAGCCAATAACCAGAACAACTTGACACGCACATCAATTTGATGTAGCCAAGTAACCGGTTGTTCTAGATAGAGTCCTATGGGGAGCGATCGCAGTAAATCCATGGGTTTGATAGGGTTCCGAGCTTTAAGGTTGGGATTCAAGCTATGGCAGTCACCAATTAGCTCAATCTCTAATACCGTGCGCTCATCCTTAAAACTACACTTTCGTTTTTGTTTTTCGTTGCCCGGTTGGGGCTGGTGCGATCGAGTTCCCGCATCTTTTTGCCCCGCCATAGCAGCTTCAGAGGGGTACCTGAAAAACCAAGATGCTGGCGAAACTGGCGTTCAGTATAGCGGCGGAAATTATCATTAAATAGCTTGGGATCGTTGACAAATAGAGCAATTGTAGGGGGTTGGCTTGTCACTTGCGTTCCATAGTAGATCCTACCCTGCCGACCTTGTCGGGTTGTGGGTGGAGTATGCCAGCTTAACGCTTCTTCAAGGACTTCATTGATCACGGACGTACTCACTCGCCGTTTATGCTGTTCAGCCGCCGTATCAACTAAATCGAGAATCTTATCAACCCGCTGCCCTGTATGAGCACTGACATAGATTGTCTCAGCCCAATCTGTAAAATGTAATCGATCTTTTAACTGCTCATCGTAATCATAAATAGTGTAGGAATCTTTCTCGACGGCATCCCACTTATTCACTACCACTATGCAGGCACGACCATCCTCAGCAATCCGTCCGGCAAGCTTTTGATCTTGCTCAGTGACTCCATCCAGGGCATCAATGACCAGTAACACCACGTCAGACCGGCGAATAGCCTTAAAGGAACGGTTAATTCCAAAAAATTCAGGGCCATACTCTACCTGCTTTTTCTTGCGAATTCCCGCCGTGTCAATCAGACGATAGCGCTGTTCCCCTCGTTCCACAATCATATCAATCGTGTCACGAGTGGTACCAGAGATCGGGCTGACAATAGCCCGATTCTCTCCTACAAAAGCGTTGAGCAGACTCGATTTGCCAACATTAGGACGCCCGACGATCGCCACTCGAATCTCGTCGCTTTCCTCAACAATTTCAGTAGAAGGTAAGTGGTTCAATAATTCATCC
The DNA here is from genome assembly GCA_012034795.1 of Leptolyngbyaceae cyanobacterium CRU_2_3. Taxonomy (GTDB): domain Bacteria; phylum Cyanobacteriota; class Cyanobacteriia; order Elainellales; family Elainellaceae; genus Drouetiella. The sequence goes on along the minus strand of JAAUOQ010000284.1, from coordinate 3,697 downwards.
AGCAAATCTCCTGTCCCGTTGCCGTGAATACCAGATACTGCAAAGGGTTCCCCCAAACCCAGCCGCCAAAACTCTGCTGCTTGGATCAAGCCCTGATCAGGGGATTCACATTTATTGACAGCAACTAAGACCGGAACAGACTGCTGTCTTAACCAGGTAGCAATGGTTTCGTCTGCCCCATTGGGTCCTGATTGTCCATCGACGACTAATATGGCCGCACTGGATTCGGCAAGTGCCAACATCGCCTGTTCGCGAATCAACGGGAGGAAATCAGTGTCATCATCAAACACTAATCCCCCTGTGTCTACCACTAAGAAGTCCCGATCGCGCCAGAACGCTTCTCGATAGGTGCGATCGCGGGTCACACCCGGTTCATCATGAACGATCGCATCCATCATTCCTGTTAAGCGATTAACAAGGGTAGATTTGCCCACATTTGGGCGACCAATAATAGCAACAACAGGAAGAGGCATGGCACAGCAAGGATGAAAGATAAAGAAGGAGTCCGTTGCAGGATCGTCCTTAACTATTGTGGCTTAGAAAATCGTGCTTCAGCCATTTTCGCGTAAAACTTGATCTAATCATCGATCAAGGGATGGTTGACAACTATCAGGAAGCAAGATCTCGAATAGCCGTTTGGGCTTCCCGTCGTAATCCAGCAGCAATCCGGAATAGCTCCTGTCCGGTATGCAGATAGTGGTCGTCATAGCTAGTCACAAATCGCTCTAGTTCATCCACGCCGTCTCCTACTTGGTTGAGACAGTAGTAGAGATGAGCTGCCACACTAGCTACAGCAGGAGGATTAGGCATCGACCGAAAAACCTGCTGAGCCCGTTGTAGAGAATTTCGGCTATCTTCCAAATAAGTTTGGAAGTCTTCTAACAATTCATCATCAAACGGATCAGCGGCTAAGTGATTGATCTGCTGTTTTAAAGGTTTAATGACCTGACTCAAGATCCGATTGACCGGTTGATAGACCCGGCTCAGCCATAACTCAAGGTGTTCATCATGATCCCGCCCAGTTTGGCGTTGACGATACCGCTTTTGAGCTTCCGCAGTTCTCTGTTGGCGGTTCTCAGACTGTACTGCTGTTCGTGAATGCCCCTGTTTCTCATAATCAAGTTGGCGATCGTAAGATTGGCGCTGACGCGGGTCTCTTAAAACCTCATACGCAGCGTTGATCAAAGTAATCCGCTCATGGCTGCCCTCATCCAGGCTCAGATCCGGGTGAAAGCGCTTTGCCATCTGACGGTAAGCCTGCTTAATTTCTGCGGGACTCGCCGTAGAACTGATTTCTAAAGTATCGTAATGCGTCTCTGCCATAGGCTTATTTTATCCCCCATCAAGCCTAGCTAGATAGAGGAGCGATCGCTATAAAGCAGACAAATTCACCAAAATCACGCCGCGCAAAGCACCAAACCATGACACTTTAAGGTCAGTAGAATACCAGAGCTAAATATAGTACATCAAGTCTAGCTGTTGCCTGGAATTGCGCTTTTCCACCAAATCTTGCAACGTATACTTCTGCAAAACGGCATCAGCAGCCCGTCCCGACTCTTGCCAAATTTCCCGGACAATCATCCCTTCAACTGACTTTATTTCTCTGCCCGGTTCAGTCGGTCGAGACTCTGTTCCCTCAATGCAACTAATTACTTCCAGTAGCGTAATCTTCCAAGGTTCGCGGGCTAATAAATAACCGCCCCTGGCTCCTCGCTGACTTCGGACAATGCTGGAACGTCTTAGAGAGGCCAATAGTTGTTCTAAATATCGATCTGGGATATTTTGCTCGGCCGCAATTTGGCGAATTTGAAGAGGCTCACCGTTACTGTATTGAGATGCCAATTCCATTAAGGCCAGCAGCGCATATTCACTCTTACAAGAAAGTTCCACAGGTAAAAGTTATGAAAGTACCCGTCCCTATTATACACCGGTTCTCCACTGGGGTTTGGGATCTTCAAGATCTTTTTAATTAAATTGATCGTCTGTCTGCCACTTAGCTCTTGAAATTAGGGTTCGGCAGAATTTTCCATATCTATAAAAACTGCCCAAACTCTTTAATGTTGAGTCTGGGCAGTATAAATCAAACCACTAAGCTCTGTGTCCCATGTATTGACATAGGATTATGTCATTTTCTAGAAGGTGAAGGTTGTCCTAACTGCACCCACAAAGGTGTACTGTTGTCGGAATTATGCCAGGGGCATCTAGATAGATCAAGCTAGGTGTGACAGCAATATTGTTACTGACTTTAAAGCGATAGAACACTTCAGCCAAGAAGTTGTTGTCCTGGTTGATCTCTCCAGACAACTCATCAGGAACTCCTGATGCGTAGGGTCCTACGCCTGCCAAAATTCCTAGCAAGTTTCCTTCACCCCCCAAGTCTCGGAGAGCCAAAGTTGCTTGGTAGCTCCAAACATCAAGGTCACCTACACCGATTCGGCGGATCGGCACATAGGCTACACCACCACCCACTTGAATTGAGCCAAACTTAAAGTTGACCTGTCCTCCGTAAACATTGGCAACTTCTGGGTCGCCAGGGCCACTTAACCCAAGGAAGCCGTTATCTTTGTAGCTGTTGCCGTAAGTCAACGCGGCATCTACAAAGCTGCTCAGATAGGTCAACTGAGCCAAGGCGCTATAATCGCCATTGAACAGACCGTTACCTGGATTGGGGTTGTCAGGTTCACCAGCCGTGTAACCAATGTCGAGACTGAGATTAGATGACAACTTAATGAATGCCCCTGCCCCTGCATCACCAGTCAAGAAATTGTATTGTGTCGGTGCACTGAATCCTAACAGACCGCCAGAACCACTGCTATCGAGAGGGCTGATGCTGCTAGAAACCAGATCGGTATCTGAGAAAGAATTAGCCCAAACGGAAACTTGCACCCTTTCGCCCAGAGGGAATCGGTAGAACAAGTTATCTAGAGTGACGTTGCTGGAACCACCAGTACCAGGAGCATCAGAGCTAAAGCTCCACACTGTTGAACCAACGTTAGAGCCACCAAAAGCATTGAAGTTGTCAAAGTCACGAGCTTGTAGACGCGCTCTCAACAAGTCGCGGCCTGTGAAGCTTGTATCCAAGTTCAACCGAACCCGGTACCCTGCGTTGATTTGATCTTCAACAAAAGCATCTTCATCGCTGTCGATAGGAATGCCCACTGCAAAAATGGTCTCACCCCTGAGCTTGGTAGTAGTCGAAAACTGGTTAGCTTCTAATTCAGCGGTACGCGCTTCCAAAGAATCAACCCGTCCCCGCAAAGTCGCTAGCTCTGCTGCAAATTCCTCTTGCAAGCGCTGAAGGGTTGCCAAATCTTCTTTGGTTGCCAGGTCAGCCGTGCTAGAAGCAATTAGCTCACTGATGCGATCCAAACAAGCATTCAAACCGGCTGCAAACTCGAAACGAGTCATTGCGCGGTTACCTTTGTAAGTGCCGTCAGGAAAACCTGCAATACAGCCATAGCGTTCAACTAGAGATTGCAGCGCTTGGAAGGCCCAATCAGTGGGTTGAACATCTGATAATTGAGAGATGGAAGTGACTTGGGCTTGGGTATTGTTAGCCCCTTCGTTGCCATATTGAACAACCTGAGATAGCTCAGACACACTAGGAGTGTCTACCAGACTGGGAGCAATGACTGAAGAGGTTTGCTCAGTAACGGCTTGAGCAACTTGTATAGCAGCCTGAACCGGCATTGCTTCT
>JAAUOQ010000283.1 GCA_012034795.1 Leptolyngbyaceae cyanobacterium CRU_2_3 | reverse complement strand
TTCGCACCCCTCAGCCATCTGGGGGTGATTATCTTAGACGAAGAACATGACAGTAGTTTCAAACAAGATCAACCCGCTCCCTGCTACCAGGCGCGCACGGTGGCTCAATGGCGCGCCCAACTCGCCAACTGTCCGTTGATTCTGGGGTCGGCGACCCCGTCACTGGAAAGCTGGGTTGCAGCCAACTGCTCAACCCACCCCTCTATAGAGAACTTGCCCTTATCCCTGGCGCTTCGTCCTCCGGTCGAGCCGCAGTCGTCCGATCTGCCTGCTCCCCTGAGTCCATCTTTGCTTGTTTCCTTACCTCACCGAGTTCGCGATCGCCCCATGCCTTCTATTCAAGTGGTAGACATGCGGCAAGAGCTAAAGCAAGGGAATCGCTCAATTTTTAGTCGCTCACTGCGGGATGCCTTACAGGACTTACAGACCCATCAAAAGCAGGGAATTTTGTTTATCCATCGGCGAGGACATAGCACTTTTGTATCCTGTCGGAGTTGTGGACATGTGATGGAATGTCCCCACTGTGATGTGTCTCTTACCTATCATCAGCCTCAGCCAGGTGGCTATGAATCCCTGCGCTGTCACTACTGTGGCTATGGGCAAACGCATCCGCCCAATTGTCCTGCCTGCGGTTCGCCCTATTTGAAGCATTTTGGTAGCGGCACGCAGCGGGTGATGGAAGAGTTAGCTCAGCAGTTCCCCGATTTACGGTGTCTACGGTTTGATAGCGACACAACGCGGGCTAAGGGTGCTCACCGAGCCTTGCTGACTCGGTTTGCTGAGGGTGAAGCAAATTTACTAGTCGGAACGCAAATGCTCACCAAGGGAATTGATTTGCCGCAAGTAACATTAGTCGGTGTCGTAGCGGCTGATGGCTTACTGCATCTCGCAGACTATCGCGCTAGTGAAAGAGCATTTCAGACTTTGCTTCAGGTGGCAGGACGAGCAGGACGAGGGGAAGACCCTGGTCATGTGATTATTCAAACTTATTCACCACAACATCTGGTGATTGAAGCTGTAGTTCGCCAGGATTATGCCGCCTTTGCCGCATCGGAATTGCAATACCGCGAGGACTTGCACTATCCCCCCTACGGACAATTGGTGCTGCTGCGAATCAGCGGCATGGATCTCAACACGGTTCGCCAAACGGCTGAAGAGATATCTGCCCGCCTGCGTCAAATTCTCGAACAAACAGACGGCTCACAGACTAGCCATTCCTCATCTTATCAGGTGTTAGGCCCTGCCGCCGCCGCTATTGCAAGGGTTGCCCGCCGCCACCGCTGGCAGATCTTGCTGAAGCGATTATCCGATCGCCCTTCACCGCTGCCAGATTTGACGGAGTTGCGATCGCACTGCCCCAGTTCCATTAGTCTGACAATTGATGTTGATCCGCTGAACTTATCTTAAGTTTCATAAGCGGGTTCCTTTCCTTGCTCGTTGCTGCCGTCGCCTCTTGGCAGACGCAACCATCGCTTTATCGACTGGAAAGCCGACAACCGGAATCACCTGATATTGCCGCTCTTCTTCCAGTTTTTTGAGTTCAGTATAGTCTAGCCAATGAATACAATCGACCGGACAAGTATCGATCGCTTCCTGAATGATCTCCACGGTGTCGCCATCTTGCCGAACAACCCTGGAGCGGCCATAATCTGGCTCAATGTAAAATGTATTTCGGGCAACATGAGCACAGTGCTTGCAGCCAATACAGGTGACTTCATCAACATAAACACCTGTTTGACGAACCACGCCGCCTAGCTCAGGTTCAAACCCAGTTCGCTCTGGAGCCTCTCTCAGGATGCCGCCTAGCTCAGGTGCAAACCCAGGAGATTCCTGTGATTTCGAAATCGGACAAAACTCTGTCATTGAGGCCTCTATGTCGATTACGCAAGGCAATATACAAATAGCTGAAGATGAAATGGCTCATCTTCAGCTATTCCACTCTATTCTGCTGTTCTAGGCGCTCCAGCGCTGGAGTACCAGTCGAATCGAGCCATCCTGGCTTTGCTGTTGCTCGGTCAACTGGAACCCTTGACGAGTGGTTTCCTGCATGACAGTGTGGTAGGCATAACGCTGTGTCACCCGATTTAAGAAACCTTGAACCGACCAGGGTTGTTGCCAGTATTGTAAATCTGCCACTAATTCGTAGGCTTGATCATTGCGGCTAAAGCCGATATCGTAGCCATTTTCCTGTTCAATCACGATATCTGCTGTGTGAGTTTGCCCCCGATAGCCCCGCACAGGCTGAGGTCCAGATTTCCACTGGACACCCAGATCAGTGAGAGCCGACTGGAGGGAAGTGAGATCACGAACTTGAGTTTTGATTTGGCTAAAGTGAGACATGGGAGCTTTTAATAAACGAGCTTGGACTAAAAGTAAAAGCAAATCAAGCGGAGCATTACCACTCGCTGTAGTTGGATTGGGACTGAACCGAGACAGAGTGCTGTAACGGCTGAGCAAAGTATTCAGATGTATTCTCTTGACTGGCTACCTGACCTAGTTTGGCTTCGATCGCCGCTGTAACTTCAGCGCAGGACGCACCAATGATGCCTGTAACCTTTTCCTGCACTCGACCATCTGGATAAATAATGAACTCCAGTGTTTCCATGTTTCTCGACTAGTCCTCAAGGGGTTTACCGAGTTAGCGTTACCTAGCCACTGCCAATCATTGAGAGACGACAACCCAATCCACCATTCAGTCCAGTAGACTTTTTCACGCTTGACTGTTGAAAACGTTGAAAACAATGTTCTTAAACAGTCTGACTAAACTAAATCTAAAGAGTTAGTTCGAGTCAAAACGTAAACAAAATTAGTAGATCGGTGAGGCTATACTTCAGTTAGTTTCGCTTAACTTAAGAAAGCAGTCAAGACAGAGAGAGATGAATTAAGGTTTTAAAATCGCTGGTTTTTCCCCTTAGGCTGATCTGAAAAAGTTTGGATTGAGTGGCTTCACTTCATATCCCAAGCTCATATCTCTACAGCCAGGTTAATAGGACTCGTCTGAGCCAAATATTTCTGGGGATAGAGAATCCAACAAGCCAAAAGACTCATCCTCAAGGTCGCTGTCTAGCTGAATAGTCTGTACGACAAAAGGCAGGTAAGCTCCCCGCAAGCCCCGATGAATGCGCTCTGGTGTTTCTGGAAACAACACAAACAGTGGATATACTTCATCTGACCCTTCGCTGAGAATATGTTGATGCGGGGCAGGCATTAACCATTCGTAGCCTTTGTCTAACTGCATTTGCGTTTGTCGCCACCGGCCGAGGAGTTCAGAAAAGTCCTCATCGACACGATGAATGAAAACAAAAATTTCTACCCCCGTTTTAATTTTCCATTCGGGGTCACACATCAAGATGGCAGTATCGCAAGGCAGCCGCATCATCTCGGTAGAAGAAAAACCTGTGATCTCGCTGGCAGATGTAGCACGAACCCGAATCAGCGGCAGCGGAATAGTAATCACGCTTTCGCTGGGGCGGCGCATACTAGGAATCATTTCTAGATAAGGGCGATGTTGTTTGAGAAGGGCGATCGCTCCCACATGATTGCTGCAATCTGCCAAAACTTCTTCATAGTGCGATTGTTTGATCGTCATAGTCCAGACATCGAGACTTTTACAACTAGGTTGTACCGGGCAACTCAGCTATCTAAATTTTATTTTTTATTTATCTATTTATTTTAAAAGCAGATTATTTTAGAAGCAGAAGCCCGACATCGATTCGCCCGCACAGTCGTCCATCTGATTTACTTATCTCATTGACTGGGGTGGGTGTTTGTGATCCGCACAAACACCCACTAAATCACTAAAGCTAGATGGGTCAGACTCCTACTTAATCGCATCCATGATTGAGAAGATGGGTAGGTACATGGCCACTAGAATTGAACCGACCATGCCCCCCAACACAACAATCATCAGAGGTTCTAAGATACTGGTCAAGGCTTTCACAGCCTGCTCTACTTCATCTTCGTAGAAGTCTGCTACCTTCATCAACATGGTGTCAATTTCACCTGTCTCTTCACCAATGCTGATCATTTGAATCGCCATCACTGGAAAAACTTGCTCCTTCTGAAGCGCCAAGCTAATCATGCCGCCAGTCTGCACCTCTTTACGCGCTTCATCTACTGCGTTAGCAATCACCTGATTGCCTGCCGTATCTCGCACGATTTCTAAGGCAGTCAGAATGGGTACACCCGAACGAGACAGCGCCCCAAAAGTCCGGCAGAACCGAGCCGTTGCAGTTTTTTGAATCAGGTCGCCAAACAGGGGCACCTTCAGGTAAACGCGATCCATCGTGACTCTACCCACGCTAGTACTGTAAAAGCGATTGTAGGCAAAGACCGCGATAATGATGGCTGCGACTAGAAACACAACATAGAAGCTTCTCAGAACTTACTGATTGTGATCATAAATGCCGTGAATGCTGGCAACGGCGCATTCAGCTTGTCAAAGATGTCTGCGAAGATAGGCAGCAGAAACATGGTCATACCTAAGAAGATTAAGACCGCGATCGACCCAACCACAACCGGGTAAGATAATGCAGACTTAATTTGGTTTTGCAGCCGGGCAACATCTTCTAAAAGCTTAGCGAGACGGTTCATCACCTCATCCAAGACTCCTCCCACTTCGCCTGCCTGCACCATGCTGACATAAAGACCATCAAAGCACTGGGGATGCTTACGCATCGCATCGGAAAGGTTGGTTCCTTGCTGCACATCAACGCTGATCTCTTGCAGCGCCTTCTTGAGTTTGGGATTGGGGCACTGATCAGACAGCACCCCTAGCCCTCGTACCATAGCAACTCCAGCGTTAATCAATACCGCAAACTGGCGAGAAAAAACGGCTTTGTCTTTGACCGATACACTTGTGAGCGAAGTTTGAATTTCGCTGAGATCGAAAGAGTTGAGGCGATCGACCAGCCCTTTATCTTCAGTGATTGCTTGAACAAACAAGCCTTGCTCCCGAAGAGCCGTGCGGGCTTCAGCAGGAGAGTTGGCATTCACCCTCTCTCGGCGGGGATTTCCTTTAGTGTCTCTAGCACGAACAACATAGGTAGGCATAGTCTAAATCCAGTGAAGTCAAAGAACCCTACGTGCTTTACAGCCTCAATACAGCCTTTTTATAATTCTGTTCATCCTATCTCAGCCGAGATGTTACAGCTTAATGCCCGGCTGGCACGCCGGATTTACCTGGGGCAGGTGCCCCGCCAATGAGGCGCTGTAATTCATCAGGGCGAGAAGTCCTAGACATGGCAGATTCAAAGGAAATCGTTCCAGCTTTGTACAAATCTGCCAACACTCGCTCCAGGGTTTGCATCCCTAATTTACCGCCAGTTTGAATCGCCGAGTAGATTTGAGAGGTTTTGCCCTCACGAATCAGGTTGGAAATAGCGGGCGTAATCACCATAATTTCCTGTGCCATGACCCGTCCGAACTCGTTGGGTTTGGGATTTTTACGGGAGACTAGAGTTTGACTGAACACTGCCACTAGAGAGTTGGAAAGCTGCACCCGGACTTGAGTTTGTCGTTCTGAGGGAAATACATCAATAATCCGGTCAACCGTTTGAGCCGCAGAACTCGTGTGCAAGGTTCCAAAAACCAAGTGTCCTGTTTCAGCGGCTGAGATCGCCAGGGCGATCGTTTCCAAGTCCCGCATTTCACCCACCAAAATGATGTCAGGATCTTCCCGTAGTGCAGCCTTCAAGGCATTGGCAAAGCTCTTAGTATCTTCACCTAGCTGACGTTGGTGAATCAGACTCTTCACAGGTTCATAGACAAATTCGATCGGGTCTTCAACGGTGAGAATGTGCTCAGCGCGGGTGCGATTGATCAGATCAATCTGGCAGCCAAGG
>JAAUOQ010000282.1 GCA_012034795.1 Leptolyngbyaceae cyanobacterium CRU_2_3 | reverse complement strand
ACTCTGAGTTTTATACAGCCTTATATAAAATTGGTATAGGTAACATTTGCATCTGTACCCGTAACTTGATTCAGTCCGCTTCAACACCGTCTTTGGGCGGCATCTTGATTATGGGTGTAGCGTAGAACAGCACAATCACTTGCGCCAGTGAAAGAAAAAATCTAGTAGCAAGTAATCCGAGTGAAACGGGCAGTCGGAAGGCATCGTCACCCTGCAAAAGGAAATACGAGTGAATACTAGCTGCTTAGTAAAAAGCAAATCTAATCTGAATCTAATGTTACATATAAGCGGTAAGATTCAGCGATGAAGTACGCCATGAGTCGCCCGTTCAACATCGAAATTACTGAGAGCAAAGCTTTTTCCATGCAGCTTCACATCAAATTAGTACAAGTAAATTTCTAAAGGAATTATTATGGAGACGGATTTTGGTACCAAAGGTGGGAAAAAAATGATATTGCCTTCCACAAAGGTGAAGTTAATCCACTCCTAGTCAAATATTTCAAACAACTTGCTTTAGCCAATGGCAGTCGTGTATTTTTGCCATTGTGCGGCAAAACTCTAGATATTCCCTGGCTACTTTCTAATGGCTATCGGGTTGCTGGAGCTGAATTGAGCAAAATAGCTATTGAGCAATTATTTATAGGGCTGGGAGTGGAACCCCAAATCTTGCAAGTTGGCGAGATAGATCATTACAGCGCCCAAAACATAGATGTATTTGTTGGCGATATATTTCATCTGTCCAGCCAAATGCTGGGACTAGTCGATGCAATTTATGACAGGGCGGCTTTAGTGGCTCTGCCCAAAGCAATGCGCGATCGATACACAGCGCACTTAATGGAAATTACCGATCAAGCACCGCAGTTGCTCATTTGCTATGAATACGACCAAAATTTAATGGAAGGTCCTCCTTTTTCAATTAGTCATGAGGAAGTCAATCAGCACTACGGAGGTCGTTATCACCTTACTCCCATTGCCAGCGCAAATGTTCCTGGGGGATTGAAGGGGAAATGTGCGGCAAAAGAGCATGTTTGGCTACTGCAAAATAATTAATACATATACAAGAAATAAGATACAAGAAATAAGGCTAATTTGTGCTTTTAGCTCCTTCAGGTTGGGAATCATTGAGATCGCATATCTAAGTCTTCTGGAGATTGAAATGCCTCAAAAAGCGCCGATGCGAGATATGGTCGTGATTTTGCCTGGAATTTTGGGCAGTGTTTTACAAAAGATGGTAAGGATCTATGGGCAGTTTCAGGTTCAGGCGATCGGGGGAATTCGTGACTAGCCAAGGCAGTTCTTTGCAGCTTCTGAAACTGGGGCAAGACGATCCGGAAGCTGAAAGCCTGGACGATGGGATTAGCGCCACCCGCCTGGTGGAGGATGTTCATTTGATGCCAGGGCTAGTCAAGATTGATGGCTACACTCAAACATCTCGCCTGATCACAGATAATTTTGATGTGATCACAGGAGATATTTATGCCGATCCAGATGACAAAGCCGCCAACTTTTATCCCTTCCCCTACGACTGGCGACGCGACAACCGAGCCAACGCCCGCTTACTGAAGCGCTTATTGGAAAACGGTTGAAATGCTGGAGAGCACAAAGTGGGGCTGAAGACGCCAAGGTGATTCTGTTGGCCCACAGCATGGGTGGATTAATCTCTCGTTACTATTTGGAAGTGCTGGAAGGATGGCGAGATTGCCGAGCCTTATTTACCTTTGGCACTCCCTATCGTGGCTCAGTCAGAGCCGTTGACTTTTTGGCAAATGGGTACAAAAAGCTGTTTTTAGATCTGACTGAGGTCATGCGATCGCTCACTTCCATCTACCAGCTTTTACCCGTCTATGAGATGGTTAAGGTGGGCGATGCGTACAACGAGTAGCAGAAGCAGGAATGCTACCCAACATCGTTCCAGAACGCGCTCAGAATGCTTTGGCATTTCATCGAGAGATTGAAGCGGCGGTCAAAGTTCACTTGCAGAACGACCTCTATCGCAATTCTTTGATGACCATTCCCATTGTGGGAATTCAGCAACCCACCTGGCAATCCGCTGTTTTTGCCAACGGCAAGCTGACTGTGAGTGAAGACTTACCCCAGATTTTGCACAACCGACTGGATCTCTGTGATGGAGATGGCACAGTTCCCCAGGTTTCGGCTACTCCCATTGAGCTTTCCAATAGCTTTAACAGCAGCTTCATTGCCGAGTGCCACGGTTCTTTGCAAAACCAGAGCCAAATCTTAGCCGACTTACTGAATCGACTGGAAACAAGCCAGTTTGATCTGGCAGGGGTAAGAGCGACGCAAGCTGGGATTAGCTTGACTTTGGACGATCTTTACTTAGCCCACGAACCCGTTCAACTGCGAGCCAGAGTGATTAGCCCAAACCCCGTCGCTGGAACTCTAAAAGCCCTGATTACCTCTGTAGAGTCTAAACAAACGGCACTGACTCTCAATTTTGTTCAGCAGGAGCAAGAGTGGACTTTGGCAATTGATGATCTACCTGCGGGTCTGTACCGAGTTACAGTGCAGACTGAACAGAGGAATGAAGCCGATCCCCCTGCTGTTCATGATGTGTTTGAGGTGATGAGTAGTCATTCTAGCTAAAATATACAGCCGCTTGTTGCTATGAGCGGGCTGTCTCAAAAAAGATATCCAATAGCACAGCAACCGCCGGTGACTGGGGGATAGCGGTAAGAGTTGTGGCACAAATGCTACGTTCAAGAGGTATGGGCAGTTGGCAAACCTGAATATCTGATGGAATGGGTTCTGGGAAAACTTGAGGAACAATGGTTGCTCCTAATCCTTGAGCAACCATGCTGATCCGGGTGGCATCTTCACGAATTTCATAGGCTGGATTCAAGGTGATGCCACATTGCCTCAAGTGTTGGTTTAGACGGGTAGACCCAATATTACCCGGAACTTCCGAGATAAATGGATAGGTCAAATAGCTCTTCCCAACTCAAAGGTTTTTCCGCTCGATTCACCCCTGGAGGCAGCAGGGGCCAGATATTTCTCTCGCAGAATTTCTCTAACCTGAAACTCTTCACTATGCTCCATGTCTGTGAAACCAATATCAATTTGGTAGTTTCTGAGTGCTTGCTTGACTGCCTCAGAATCGGTGTATTCCTTAATACTGATAGCAATTTGAGGGAAGCGAGCCTGAAATCTGGCAATAGCGGTTGGCAAGATGTAGGTGCCAACATTGGCAAATACGCCGACTCGAACCTGTCCTCTTTGCAGGCTACGGTAGCTGGCTGCAATGTCCACTATGCTGGAGAGCGATTGCAGCACTTGACGAGATGAGACAATGAGGGCTTCACCCACAGGAGTCAATGCTACACCGGTGCGTCCACGCGCTAGTAAAATGACCCCTAATTCTTCCTCTAGCGCCGCAATTGCATAACTGATGGCTGCCTGAGAAACGCCGAGATCTAAAGCGGCTTCACCAAAGTTTCCATGATCGACTACAGCAACAAAGGCACGCAAGTAGGGGGGCTTGATCTGATTTTGTTTAGGCTCACTCATGAGATCGGCAATGGAGGAATGGTCAAATCCTACCTAACCGGATGAAAAGATGCTGTATTTACAGAATGAATCGCCGTAGCCAGTAATATGGCAATTCCAAATGGTTGGTGAGAAGGGATAGAGAGCAGCAGTGCTTCTCCTGGGGGACTACGTCCCCAAACCCCTCTTGAGTGTTCTCATGACTGATTTAGGTATTGCCGTATAGCTATTTTCGATTGAGTTGTGCTCTTTCAAATGTGCCATTATTGTGGCTTGATCAATTGTTGATTGACAAAATGGTAGCTACAATTCTGTTCGGGCGATCGCCCTCACTCAAACATTTCCTCAAAGTTTTCAGTGGCAGTAAATTTCCTCAAAAAATTTCCTCAAAAAATTTCCTCAAAATGTCAACCGGTTCCGTGAAGGAAGTGCATAATGTAGCCTACAGAACCTGACAATTGGTCTAAAATCCGATAGATCTATACAGCGGTATCCCTTACAGAACCTACTCTCATGAAGCTGCCCTCTTGGGTAAACTGCTCAACGTATCAGAGCCGTCAGCCCGCTTACCAGCGTTTCTATTTCTATCACAAGCGTAGTTCGTGGTTCACGGCAATTCCGATTTTGGTTCTGTCGCAGTTGGTCTCGTCTGCCGCAGCAGTGACCCCCACTAGCCAAACAGTAGAACAGGCGATCGCATCCCCAATTTCTGCCCTCCCAGTCTCTGCATCTTCAGCCGACTGCCAGCCTGGAACACACACTGCCACCGAAAATACTGCCACCGAAAATACTGCCACCGAAAACACTACCACCGAGAACACTGCGGCTCTCTACTCGAATGGGATGCCTCTTCTTCGTTCTGCCAACTGGGGAACGCTGATTAGTGACTTGGCTCCTGTCTTAGCCTCTCGGTTTGAGGCTCCCTTCCCACAAATTAACGGAAAGGCTCGGCTAGCCAGAGTGCCAGTGATCATGTACCACGACATCTTGCCGGAGAAAGAAGTATTCTTTGATGTCACCCCGCCAGAGTTTGAGGCTGCCTTGCAGTCCATTCGAGACAAAGGCTTAACGCCAATCAGCCTCGATCAACTAACTCAGCATCTTGCCACCGGCGTTCCCCTCCCTGAAAAGCCTATTCTGTTGTCGTTTGATGATGGCTACCAGGGGCACTATGCCCATGTTTATCCTTTACTGAAACAGTATGGCTATCCGGCTGTGTTTGCGATTTATCCAGAAAAGGTTGGCAAAGCCATTGGCAGATCAAGCTTGACTTGGGAACAGCTTCGAGAGATGGCCGCCGATCCTCTAGTCACGATCGCCTCCCACAGTTTCACACATCCCGATGATATGACCCTGTTATCCGACAATCGGTTGCGCTACGAAATCGCTGAATCCAAGCGCACTCTAGAAACCGAGTTGGGCATTACCATCCGCTACTTTGTCTATCCCTCCGGCAAAAATGATGAGCGGGTGCAGCACTGGGTACAGATGTCTGGGTATAAGGCAGCGCTGACCATGAAAGATGAGGTCAACAAGTTTGCTGGAGAGTCAGAAAATCTGCTGACTATTGAACGAATTGGGCAATCCAACCTTGCAGAAGCGATGGAATCTGCCTATGGAGGCGCACCTTTACTGTCCTTTGGTAATTCGTTCAATTTTAATAGTGCTGTGCGGCTTGATCGGCGGACAGTAGACAACGTGCCGCTGATTCTAGTTTCTGGCGGTAAACCTGTGACGATTCATGCCAAGAGTCGCTACCAAGTCCCAGAAATTATTGCCAATACCCCAGCAGTTGCTGCTGTCGATGGCGGTTTTTTCTCGTTGGAACAACTGAACTCCAATGTGATGGTAGGGCCAGTATTTAGCCAAAGCACACAGCAATTTGTCCCTAGTGATGCCAGAGAAGTCCGCAGAATCGCCGGACGACCTCTCGTTTTAATCAGTGACCATCAAGTTAAATTTATTCCCTTTGACCCGCAAAAGCACAACACGTTTGAGGGCATTCAAGCCGAACAGCCTCAGCTTACCGATGCTTTTGTAGCGGCTGCTTGGCTCGTCAAAGATGGACAACCTCAACCTGCTGAAAACTTTGGCAACTTGTTTGATTTCGATGCCGCCCGCGATCGCGCCCTTGTACTGCTGGTAGAAGAGCGAGCCCTGGAACTGGTCGCCGGCATCGAGCAGGGGACGCTCTACGGGGTGATGGAACTGCTCGAGCAGCAGGGCGTCCGCTGGTTCATGCCCGGCGACCTCGGCACGGTTATCCCGCAGAAGAAGACGATCACCGTCGCCGAACAGGAGACCGTCCAGTCGCCGTCCTTCCCCAGCCGGTGGTTCCAGATGCCCAACAAGGACTGGC
>JAAUOQ010000281.1 GCA_012034795.1 Leptolyngbyaceae cyanobacterium CRU_2_3 | reverse complement strand
CTGGGCTACATACAACAGCGAACTGCCTAAGACCATGCCCATGCCTAAAATACTTTGCCAATCTTGGGCATCTAAATATTTCAGGAGTGCCCAATCCAATAGCAGAATACTGATGTAGCTGAGGCGAATTTGCCGACTTGATTTTGCTAACCAGGCATAGCAAGCCGCAGCCATGAGCAAACTTTGAATAGCTGCAACCCAGCCCGTCAGGAAAATGACAAGTGCTGGGAGCACCAGTCCCATATTTTGCCAGGGACGGATAGCCCATCCCCATCGCTGCCAGGGTAGAAAATACAACCCGACTGCCACTATTGATGCGATCGCCCCTGCCCAACTTAGCAACAATGGGGTATCTGGAACCAGGCGGTAGAGGGCATAAGTCAGGGTGGCGATCGCTTCCAACAGCCCACCATAAGTCCATGCGTCCTGGGCTGTATCTGTTGCTACATCTAGATCTACATCCAGATCTACATCTACATTTGAAGGGGTATTTAGGGCAGATACCAGACTCCTTCTACCCATGCCCAGGGCATAGCCTGCCATTACACTCACGATTCCCAGCCAGAGACAGGTGCCCATTGTGCTGAGACTCAAAGGCAGTGCTAGTAGCGCTAAACTGCTGCTGAGCGCCCAATGCAGATGAGCGATGCCTTTTAACTCAGATCTAGTGAGGCGCAAGTAGGGGAGTAGCCAGCGGGCGGTAAGGCGATCGATGAGGGCGATCGCTGCTGCTAGACCTGCCATCAGAGTCATGCCGTCGCCCGGATCGCCGCCTTGAGCCTGTAAAAGCTGATAGACCAGCAACTCATAAGCAGCCAGAGACGCCAACAGAATTGACGCAACTGAGAGCGGTTTGAGCCGAGGTAAGCGGCGGCCAACGCCAATCCCAATCAGCACAGTAGCTAAGGTAAACAGTCCTGTAGTTGCCGTAAAACTCGCATGTCCCAGTAGCCAGCCCAACCCGGCATAGAGCAGTGGAATCACAGACCCGCTTGAGCGGTAGGGTTGTCCCGATCGGCTGACCCAAATATCTCCGGCTCCTTGTGCGAGCAGCCCTAGCGCGAGAGTGGCGATCGCCGCTGTCTCTATACTGCTTTGGGTTAAATTAACTAGGGCAACTACCAGGATTTGCCCACTCCAAGCCAGTCCATAAAAGCCCAGATTAGTTGGCTGTTGCCAGAGACGATAGGCGATCGCCCCCATCATCAATCCTGCTGCCACGGTCATGCCCCAGGTTGGCTCCAAGATGCAGTAGACGGTCAAGAGGAGCAGGTTGAGGGTACAGAGGGCGATCGCCCAAAGATTAGCGGCAACGGCATAGAGGTCTGATAAAGGAGCCTGTCGTTGCCGTAGCCAATCGTGTAGTAGCCAATCACGCAGTAGCCACAGGGCCCATAGATTCGCAGCAAACAGGTTAACCCCAACAGTTGCAGTCATTTGATCGGCTTGAACTGCGATCGCTGTGGCCTCACACCCCAGCATAAATCCTATAGTTAAACTGGCGGCAATGACGTGGTGCAGGGTACGAGTGTTAACTAGCATCAAAACCGTGGCTACCCCGAAGCTGATGCACCAGGCGTTAGGGAAATTGAGCAAGAATAACTGAGCGACCAGCATGGCAGCACTCAGCCAGGCTGCCAATTGCCGTTGCGGAAAGGCGGGCGATCGCGAGAGTCCAACCAATGCCAAGGGAATCAGTAAGCCAACCAAATTCTCGTAGGCGGTGTTAGGGAGGGCTGTATCAAATAATCCTCTAGAGAACAGGAATAAATAGCCACATCCTGCCAGAGCCAGTCCCACATGCCAGGCACTCCGCCGCCAACGCCGATAGTGAGTGCCGCTGCTCAGGCTCCACTCAATCGCCATCATCACGAGCAAAATTCTTGCCTCAGATAGGCGATCGAGTCCAGGGAACAGCAACCTGATCCAGCATAGAATGCTAACTAAAGCCGTGAGATGGGTGAGGTAAAGCAATGGGAGTGGCGATCGCCGATGACGGAAGACTAAGAGCAATGTCAGGGCTGAAAACGTCAAATTGAGCGATCGCACCAGCAAATTGTCCCAACTCAGCAGCGTCAAGCTAATGCCCAAGATTAGCGTCAAGCCTTCTGTTTGCCGCGCCCAAACCAGCGAAACTGAAGCGAACGCCTCAGAAGCAGTTGTCCGATATTGCCTCAGCCTCGCAGTCACTCCTAGCGCCAACACAAGATAGGGAAACAGCCCTACTCCAACCAGGGCTAATGGCAGACCGCGATCCCCTGCAATCTGCATCGCCAATTCAATCAATTGCTGCCGTAAGCTGGGCGGAACTAGCCGCCACAGTAACCCATAGCCTTGTAAACCGACCAGGAAGATTGCGACCAGTGTTGAACCCTGAGAACGTCCAGAAGAATGACTGAACAGGCGATCGATCAAAAGCCATAAACCCAAACCACTAATTGCGATCGCCTGCCAAGGTGGATCAGCTGGTAGGGCAGACAGCCATCCTATCCCCAGTAAACCCAGGCTTACCCAAACCCAAACGGTTTGTTGCGATCGACGGTTTAACCAGCCCCAGATCCAGCCACATAACCCTAACGCCAACCCCAATTGGTCAAGTGGCACTTGCGCCACCAAAACGGCACGACCAATCAGCAGCAGTGCTGCCAGGATAATGACGACATTGGGCAGGAGGGAGGTAATGGAATCTGGCTCGCTTGAATCTGGCTCGCTTGAATCTGGCTCACTGATAGAACGGTGCGATGTTCCAGGCTCCTGTTTCGTCTGGCGGGATTGCATCCAGAGCAATAGGGCCGTCCCAACTGTGCCAGCGTAAGTAGCGAGCAGGGGCATTCCTGCCCAACCCCAGCCCCAATGCAGCCAGCTTAAGCTGACACCGTTGAGGACAGTGAGGCGAAAGTGATCGGGTGCAGTCAATCCATTCCGGGGATGCAGCAAAACCAGTAAGATGGCAGTGATGACTAGGGAGGCGATCGCGCTGAACACAAGTCCCCCTAAGCTAGCCCCAATTCTCAGCCCATCCATTGTCCAAAAATTGACAGGAATCAGCAGCAGGGTGGCAAATTGCAACATCCGAGAGGTCAGGCGTAAATTAACCTGCCGCCCTGTCCAAAGGCTGGCGATCGCAAAAGCTAGCGTGTAAGCCAACAGAATGCCATATTGCCCGATCGCTGAAAAATTTTGCCACTGGGTAGCTGCCAAAACACCCGAAGAAACCACCACCATAAACACGCCCAAAAATAGCAGCCACACAATGCTGACCTCTGCCACCAGAGAGCGCAGCGATTGGACAAGTGGACTGGGCGGGCGGGAAGGTTGAGCGGGGGCAGCAGGTAACGATAGGGCATGGGAATCTGACGCAAAATCTGACACAAAATCCGACACTTGTGCAGCAGTTGCTTCTAGGGGCACTTTGGCTAATCCAGAAGCTGCCACCGCAAACGTATTTTCCTCTGCCACAGGTGTCTCAGCGATCGCCCTGGCAGGCAAGGCGCAGGTTAAATATTTTTGGCAAAATCTCAATGACTTGCTCATCCGTTAATAACTCCAGATGTCTCCACGACTCTAGCCCGTCCAGTAACGCTGAGCGGGTCAATTGCTCTCCAGAAAGCTGGAGGATGATAGAGCGATCGCCTGGTGAGATCATAGACACACCAACTATGAGGAATAGATTGAGTCTATTCTTCCCTATCTGAGGTATTGGATGATGAGTTGCCAGAAATCTTAGGTGGTATCGGCAGATATTGAACGAAACCTGCTGATGCATAGGCTCAGTAGATCGCCAATGGGGTTTTGGGGCGCGCGTCGTGCGCCCCAAAACCCCAAATCATGATTTTGAAAGGATTATTTTGAGCTTTGCGATTTACTGAGGCTATTTCCAAGCCAGGGGAAACAGGTTACGATCGCCCTAATTTTTGTCGGATACGACTGGTAAATTGTTCGATCTCAGGGAGTTGCATCCGGCTGACCAAAACTGCAAACACCCCCAATCCCACCGAACCAGCAACACAAAGCTGAGTTAAGTGAACCCAAAAACCTGTCTTCCCCAAAACTTGCTCCAGTCCTTGCAGCGATCCCCAAGCTGCCAGCCCAGTCACACCACTAATTAAGGTCAGTGTGACAATGGGCAAACTCCATTGTTGTAGGGGTAGTCCGTTGAGTTTGCGGTTGAGAAACCAGAGCAGGGCTACCATCGAAACCAGATTAACCCCAACTGTTGCGAGTACCAGACCAGGTGCGCCTAGCGGTTTGTACAGAAAAAAGTCCAGTAGCGCATTTAAGAAGATATTGAACATGCTGATGCGAAAGGGAGTGTCTCCATCGCCCAGCGCATAGAAGACTCGCACTAAAACATCTCGCCCCAAGTATACGAACATGCCGATCGCGTAGGCCACTAACACAGAAGAAGTGAGGTAGGAGTCTTGAGTGGTGAAGGCATAACGCTCGTAAACAACCTGCGAAATGGGCATTGCTAGTGCAATCATCAACGCGCTGATGGGTAGCATGGCGATCGCTGTCATCATCAATCCCTGGCGAATCCGTGTTTTTAGCTCTGGCCAATCTTCAGGATCGGACAGCTTAGAAAAGATTGGCAATAACGGCACCAGAATCACATTTGACAGAATACCCAGTGGCGTTTGTACCAGCAACCCGGCATAGCCCATTGCCGAAACTGCTGCTGCTGCATTGGGAATAAATGAAGCAAAGAACAGGTCTGTCCAGACGTTGATTTGCATCATGCCTGAAGAAAAGGTGGCCGGCCCCATGATTTTGATTACTTCTTGCACATCGGGCTGGCGGAAATTGAAGCGCAGGCGCAAACCACCTAAGCCCGATCGCCACTGAGCAGGCAACTGCACTAACCATTGCAACAGGGCCCCTGCCAACGTAGTGGCAGCCAATACCGCACCCCCCAACACCGCAAATTCTGGCAAAAGAATTTTATCGCCCAGATAAACCGCCAGTCCAGCCAAACCTGCCAGCACGGCCACGCTGGAAAATAGCGGACTAATGGAGGGTAGCCAGTACTGATCGGCGGCATTGAGTGCCCCAAAGCCAATCCCAATTAAACCCGCTAGCATGGCCATCGGAGCCATGATCCGAAATTGCAGAATCGCAATATCGCGGGTTTGCTGAAGCATTTCAAAAGCCGCCGGATCACTGGTTTTTGCCTGGACTTGTTCAGCCGTGAGAAATAAGCCAGGAGCGACCAAATGCATCAAGGGTTCAGCAAATACTACTAGCCCAATTGTCACCAGTAGTAAAATTCCAACCACCAGCGTAGTGATGGTTTCCATGATCTGGGCAACTTCTTCCCGCTTGCGCTTAGACAAGACACTGACCATAGCGCTGTGGAACGGGCCATTAATGCCACCCAGCAAAATCAGCAAAAATCCTGGAATCACATAGGCAAAGTTGTAGGCTCCATAGGCCGGGCCTGAGCCAAAAGCCGCCGCGATCGCCACCTGCCGAAATAATCCAAAAACTTTGCTCAATAGCGTGGCGATCGCCACAATTCCGGCAATACCTGCCAGCGAGCGAGAGGACTTGGGGGACTCTGACACAATTCTAAATCTTTACGACAAAGGTGAAAAACGGTAAATACCCTTCCCAATTAAGCATAAATTACTAACAAGTGTTGAGAAAATCTGGGCTAGGGCTTGTGTCTTGCTGACAGGCTTGAAAAGGGGCAGGGTTGAAAAGGGGCAGGGCTGAAAAGGGTTGCTTCTGTGTCTAAGATTCAGGAAAGACCGAAATGGCTGATGTAATTATTTTTAGACGCCTTTACAGCTATCTCCAATCCATGATGAGAAAACCAAAGAGGGGTTTGAAGACGTAAGTCCCACAAGAGGGATACCTTTCTTAACCCTCTTCTCACAAA
>JAAUOQ010000280.1 GCA_012034795.1 Leptolyngbyaceae cyanobacterium CRU_2_3 | reverse complement strand
TGACGCACGGTTCCAGTCTGGACATCCCAAATTTTGATAGTGTTGTCCTGGCTACCGCTCACTAGGGTTTTACCATCTTGGCTCAAGACCACTGATAACACAGGGCCAGCATGCCCTTTCAGCGTTTGCAGCAATTTTCCGGCAGTCACATCCCAAATTTTGATGCTATTGTCTGCGCTGCCGCTCGCCAGAATCTGCCCATCCTGGCTTAGACTCAATGAACGAATCGGAGCAACATGTCCTTCATTCAAGGTGTTGGGAACTTCTGCCGCGTTCAAGGTTCCAAATTTTAACTGGGAAAAATTGATCGTTGAAGGGATCTCGATCCTCACCGCCACTCATTAAAGTACGAAAATCAGGACTGAGTACGGCCGACCCAATGGGTTTTGACGTTTCAGGATTTTCAGCCAGTGTTTTCAGCAACGAAAACTGGTGAGTATTCAGTGAGAATTGATCTTGATCAGATCTTTGATTAGCAGAACGATCTGTTGACTGATTACCAGAAGATATTCCTGGTGAAGAATTGTTGGAGAGGAATTGAGGGAGTGTGATGGCGATCGCCAAACCTACTAGCACTCCACCCCCTATGAACAGCCACTTGCGAAGGGGAAAATTTGAAGATCTAGCAACTGCATTAGGTAGGGAAACTGGAGGAGACGCAGATATAACCCCTCTTGAACTCTGCTCTTCTCCTGCCCACTGCCATGTTTCGTCTACAACAGCAGAGCCGACTAATGGCGGCAAAGCGATCGGCACACCCAGATTGACCGCTTGTAGCGCTTCCCCCAATTCCGTTACGGATGAAAAGCGATGATCTGGTCTTTTTTCTAAGCAACGCATGACAATCGCTTCCAGCGCAGGTGAGATCGAATCGCAATCGGGCTGCGATCGCAGCGGTATGGGAGCTTTGTGGGCATGAGCAGTCAGCCAAGCATCATTGGTAACTCGATGATTACGGCAATTGAATCCAAAGGGATCAACGCCTGCCAGCATCTCATAAAGAATCATGCCTAAACTATAGATATCGGCACGTTTATCTAAGTTTCCTGATAGGTTAAATTGCTCTGGCGCAGCATAGTGGAACGTGCCCAGAAACATACTGGTTTCACAAGTCGCTTCATTCTTAAGGGAACGGATTTTGGCAATACCAAAATCAATAATTTTGACCAGTTCGCCTAATGCTGAAGGAATCAGCATGATATTGGCGGGTTTCAAGTCGCGGTGAACAACTTTGATTCTTTCACTCGTTCCGGTTGCAGCACTCCACAACACTACCCCTTCATGGGCTAACCGTAAGCCATCACAAACCTGAGCCATGATGTTGCAAGTGCGCTCGACGGATAAGCGGGGCTGAACAGTCAGGAGTTGACCCAAGGTCTGTCCCTGAAGATATTCCATGACATAAAAAGGATACCCTTCAGAGGTGACTCCATAATCTGTGACTTGGACAATGTGGGAACTTTTTAGTGCTGCACAGATGGAACATTCTCGCTCAAACCGTTCTCGCAAATCGGTGTTTTCGGTAATAGCAAGGGATTCTTTTAGGAGCTTTAGCGCCACAGATTTACCCAATCGCGTGTCGGTTGCGATAAAAACATCACCCATGCCGCCACTGCCCAAACGCTGATCCAAACGATAACGGTTATCATCGCCGATGGAGCGACCGATCCAAACATCGCCAGGTTGATTGGTAAAAGAATGCTGATTCAAGGTGCTCACCATTTGAAACTCTCAGGGTTATAACTATTTAACATTTTTGCCAAACAGCTTAACTATTTTTGCCAAACAGCTTAACTATTTTTGCCAAACAGCGATTGTCCCATCTCGCCCACCACTCACCAATTGATTGCCATCCTGACTAAATGCCACAGACAAAATCCAATCGGGATGACCTGTGAATGTAGCCAGCGAAGTTAAAGTGTCCAGGTTCCAAAGTCGAATGGTATTGTCAATGCCAGCACTTGCCAAGGTTTTACCATCGGGACTCATTGCAATAGAGACTAAGCGATCGGTATGACCCATAAACGAGTGGAGTTCCTTGCCCGTCTGAACATCCCACAGCCGAACAGTGCCATCCCAACCAGCACTGGCGATTCGGTGTCCGGCAGGGTCAAACGTAAGTGCTCTCACAGCATTGGTGTGTCCTGTTAAGGTACGAATTTCTTGACCCGTTTGCCAATCCCAGAGCTTAATCAGTTTGTCGCGACCGCCGCTAGCCAGAATTTGACCGTCGGGGCTAAAAGCAACCGGAAATAGCCGATCTTTATGCCCTGCCAGGGTGCGAATTAAAGCGCCTGTCTTGACATCCCAGATTTTAATTTCTCTGTCACCTGCTCCACTGGCTAAAGTCTGTCCATCGGGTGTAAAAGCAACTGACCATAGGACTCCTTTGTGTCCAGCCAGGGTTTGCTGCAATTGACCTGTTTCCACATCCCAGAGCTTAATCAGTTTGTCAGCGCTGCCGGTAGCCAGAGTTTTGCCATCTGGGCTAAGCCCGATCGCATGAATGACATCTTTATGCCCCTTCAGCGTATGCAAAATCTGTTGAGTTTGCAGATTCCAAATCAGCACGGCATTGCCACTAACAGTGACCAGAGTATTGCCGTCTGACACAGGTGCAACCCACCAAGCTGCGCCCAAGCGACCCATTAAGATCTGAACTTTCTGGGGTTGCCAATTGGCCGCAGACGCACAATCGGCTAGGGCAACTTGAGCATTGAAGGGCTGATCGGCTTGCTTCAACGTGTCAATTTGCAGATTACACGGTTCAGAACTCAGCGTTGTGATAGGATTGCCCGGGCCCAAGAGCTGCGGGTTAAATACACTCGGTAGAAGCGCTAGTGCTCCAGCCATGATCAACCCTGCTGCGGCATAGCCAAATACAGCAAGCTGCCGAGTGGTGGTCACTGTGGTTGGGTCTTGTGAAGTTTGGTCTTGTGAAGTTTGGTCTTGTAAACCAGCAGGTAAGGATTGGGGGTTTGAGGTTTGAGAATGAGATGGCTGTGACATAGAAACTCCAGGTTGCGTGGGGGGGACAGGATTAGCCGCAGGAAATTCTGGATGAACCGGGGTCGTATTCTCTGGCAAATTCTCTGGATGGTTCATAAAGTGCTCTTCTAAAGAATGAATTAGCGATCGCTCACCTCACCGCTTTTCCACAAACCTAGATTAAAAGTTTTTTTGAATTTTGGCGGTCAGAAAAAGTCAGGACTCGCTAGATCCGTAAGTCATGCTGACAGACCATACTTTTTCTGACTTTTTCTGGCTGGCAAAGCCAGAAAATCAATTTACGTTAAGAGGCGAACCCGTAGAGACCCCAGTTAAAGACTCCAGTGTCAAAGAGGTAGAGAAAACACCATGCTTTCAAAAATTCCTGAGCGATCGATGCGTTTGGCCCGATGGATACTAACCGTAGGATGGCTGATTTTAATTATCTCCCTATTTTACGATCCAATTTCAGTCCAATGGACTGCTCCTGGACATCTCTTTGCAGCGGCTACCCCTAACGGCTGCTTTCAGTTTCAAGGAGAATGTCGTCCGCTTACACCTTATCCTATGGGGAGCACGCATCTTTTGGGGCATGGTACTGCTTTAGTGGTGATCACTCTATTGGTTCTAGGACACGAAGCTTGGCGGCGGATTTGTCCGCTATCATTCTTATCACAAATTCCTAGAAGGCTAGGATGGCAACGCAGACAGGTGATTGATGAAAACTCTTGGTTGGGTCGCAATGCGCTCTATCTTCAATTTGGTTTGTTATTTACGGGGTTAGCGCTACGGCTGTTACTGGTGAATTCCGATCGCTTACTCCTGGGAATTTTTCTGGTTTTGACAATTTTGACGGCCATCCTGGTTGGCTTTCTTTACGATGGCAAAACCTGGTGCAACTACTTTTGCCCAATGGCTCCGGTTCACCTGATTTACAGTGAGCCGAGTGGCTTGTTAGGGAGTAAGGCCCATACTGCTCCTCCCAAAAGCATGACTCAGTCCATGTGCCGCACTATTGATCCAAACGGACAAGAAAAAAGTGCCTGTGTCGCTTGCAAACTCGGTTGTATCGATATTGATGCTGAAGGATCTTACTGGGAAACCATTCGCCAGCCCGATCGCAAATTGCTTTACTACGCTTACACCGGGTTAGTGATTGGCTTTTTATCTGTATTTCGGATTGTATAGCGGTAATTGGAGCTTGCTCTCAGCAGGCGTGTGGAATGAAACCAATCAATGGGCAACGCTGATGGCACCCGGATTCTTTATGGCCGGTCAAGCGATCGCTATTCCTAAATTGATTGCGGCTCCCCTGACACTCACGATCGCATCTGGTACGATGTATGCGATCGGACTTTGGGTAGAAAAAGTTTGCAAGCGTCGCAATAGACGGGCTAAATATCCGCTCAGTGTTGAACAGGTTCAAAGCCGCATGTTTGCGATCGCTGCTTTCCTAGCCTTCAATCTGCTGTTTTTCTTAGGGGTTCGCCCAACCTTGGGATACTTCCCTGTATCGGTGCAAGAATTAATTAGCTGGGCTGCAATCGTTCTCAGTAGCTTGTGGCTGGTCAAAACCTGGAACCGCAGTGCCCAACGCTATGGGCGTGAACGAGATGCCAATTTGCTGCGGCGACAACTCAACAAGTTGGATATTGACTTCTCTCAATATTTAGAAGGGCGATCGCTTGATGAACTGAAACCTGACGAACTCTATACTTTGGCAAAATTCCTGCCCAACTTTACGCAAGAATATCGTCTTCAAATCTATACAGGTGTTCTGCGAGAGGCCTTAGAGCAGCGGAGTGCTACACCGTCTAGCAGCTTGAGTGTCTTTCAAACCCTGCGACATAAACTAGGAATTTCTGACGAAGCTCATGGAGTAGCCTTAAGTAACCTTCAGGTTCAAGAACCGCAGTTGTTTGTGGTTGCTAAACCGATCACCCATTCAGACACTACAGTTCTGTGGGGGTTTGGCAAACGCAATGCCGAGCAAGATGCGACTACTGTAGTTAAGCGCGATCGACACAAAATAAATAGTGAAGGATAAACATTAATCGTAGGTCATTCAATTAATTGTTCATTCCCTGAGAATACTAATCATGATCAAAATCAAAGTCTTCAACCATCAAACTGGCGAATTCAAGGAGTCTATTCTAACTTCTGAAACCAAACATGAGTTTTTGATTGGGAGAATCCCAAATTGTGATATTTTCTTGGAAAGCGTAGATGTTAGCCGTACTCACGCTAAAATCCAGACTCAGCAAGGTAAATATTACTTGATTGATCCAGGCAGCGCTAACGGTTCTTACATCAATGGTCGAATGATTGAAAAGAACAAACCTTGTCCCCTACAAGTTGACGATCTAATTCGGATTGGAGATTTTATTCTGTTAATAGAAGCGATCGATTCTCATGATTCAGGGGGCAAAACTTTAGGAATCTTGAATCGTCTTGGCAGTAACTCTTCGTTTAAGCAGCCTGCCTCACTGAAGCAGCCTCACACATCTGAATGGACAGAGAGTTTAACCGTTCGCTGTGTCAGGATCACACCCGAAACATCGGATGTCAAAACCTTTACCTTTGTGGCTGATCCTCCCGTGCAGTTCAACTATAAACCGGGTCAGTTTGTCACGCTGGAGTTAGAAATTAATGGAGAATCGGTGCTGCGTTCCTATTCAATCTCCTCTCCTCCTTCTCGTCCTCACACCTTAGAAATTACGGTGAAGCGAGTGGCGGCGGCAGCAGCCACGTCGCGGCGATCGCGCACAGCACGCCCAGAAACAACCCGATTTGCACGTTGCTGACCATCCGCTCCGCGTCGTAAATCGTCGCCAGCGGCCAGCCGTACAGAATCACCACGATCACCAGTTGCACCCAGCCGAAGGCGGCATAGCCCAGGCAC
>JAAUOQ010000007.1 GCA_012034795.1 Leptolyngbyaceae cyanobacterium CRU_2_3 | reverse complement strand
GGCCGTCCCAGGTGATACCAGTGGCGCTGAATGTAAACCAGTTCTCCCCGAATTTGATCCACCAAAAATGGTAATCCAGAGTCAGATAAATTAGCTTGTCGATCGAGACAGGAGGGCAAAAACACCATTGTTGTGCCTCGAATGCGAAAAATGCGCGAAGTAGTGAGGCTCCGCAGCCGACGGATCGGACGACCGGTGAGTTGGAGCTTGTCGTTGCGGCCAATTTGATGATAAATCACCGAAAGTTCATCCGAATGACGAATCTGAATGGGCGCGACTTGAGCCGGAGTTTGAGTATCAATACCGTAAGTGGCAAGTTCAGCTTGTAGGGTTTCGTCTTCAGCGAGCAGAGCAATTTGCACCAGCGGCAACTGCCGTCCACCCAACCGCAAATGCCGCCCCAAGGGATCAACATCTCCCACCGCAATTAGACCATCTCGGATTAGTTGCCCCAAGAGGTACAAACTTTGTGCCCACACTAACGGCACATTGTCATTGGGCAGACGAGTTTGGCTGGAAGGGTGGGCGCGTTCGGCGGCAATGCTTGCGGCTGGCACATAATAGACTTCTGGCAGCAGTTTGAAACCGTCTTGTTCCACTAAGAGAGGCTGAAGTCGTTGGTAGTAATTGTCGGCTTGGGGCGATCGCCCCGGAAGAGGGCATCCAGCATCAAGTAGGTGAAAAATAGCGGCCACTCACACTCAAGATGCTCAAATTGCTTGAGTTCCCAAGGCTCGTAGTGCAAACGATGCATATCTTCAATCACGGTTTGGTGCCCGTCTCGCAAAAAGCGCTTGCAGCCATAGGTACCTTGCAGTTGGGTGACAACTTTTGTACGAGTGCGCTCCACCAGTGCCGCATCTTCGACAGCAAATGCCGGAAATCCAATCACGCTCAGCAGTGCGGCGTCTACTTCCTTAGAACCCGATTCTCTGGGCAACAGCGATTGCAAAGTCGTGCGGGTTCGGGCAATCTCATCTAGTAGGACGTGAATGACCGAAGCCTGGCTCCCCCGAACGCCAAACAGATCCAGTCCATTCATTGCTTCTAGAGCGGCTTTGCCATACCGACAGAGCTGGCATTTAGCTCTCGGCTGCCATGATTGATTTTGTTGCCTCGTTCCCAAATACCATAATCTGGGGTGCGGTAAGCCCGACCAATGTAGTAAACCAGATTTTGCACAAAATTGACTTCATCCACTGTAAAAATGATTTGCAGCCCAGAAGCCGTCATTTGTGCCAGCATCAGCAAATAGATGGAGGTGGCATCAAGCTGGAGATGTCCCCCACTCGGTCATCCCCCACCACGGTATCAGCGGTACCCGTGTCGTATTTGGCATGTAGGGCATCCAGAGGATGCTGGGTTTCCTTAAAACGCTCCACTTTTTCGGCTTGCCGCATCATGGCAAATAGTAACCCCGCATCAGCTTGACGACACTTTGCTCTAGCTCATAGGTGCGCCCCTGATCGGCATCTAGCTTGCGATAGGCGATCGCCAATCCCCAAACGGCCAAAATACTGTACACATTGTCCCGCACCCAGGCATCCCTATAGTTACCGTGAGCATTCACCGCTGTACTAGCAGGCATCAAGCCTGTAATCGGATTCTGCCGTGCCAGAATCACAGTACAGATTTCCTGATAATACCCATCTAGCTGGGTATGCAATGAAATAGGCGAGGGGTGAGGGATATGGGAAGGGTTGGCAGGCATCATGGTAGGTGATGAAGGGCAAAAGTTGAAGGCGCGATCGGTATTAGTGTATGCGTAGGCGTTCAACGCTTTATCAACCATCAGGAAACTCAGGAAACAAGGGCGTAATATTTTAGGCGCAATTATTCAACTGTTGATGGCACTTCCATCTCCCCTCTTCCTACGGTTGAGTAGTTACAATAAAGCTCTAGTTAAAAACTTTGAGCGCGCTCTATCTCATGCCACCACCAAAATCAATTTCTGCTTTGTCAGGCTAATGCTAAAGCGGCTTACAGCCTTTTCCTAAGATCTCAAATGGGTTCTATCCCAAGCTTTTAACAGGTTAAAGAACCCAATTCCCCATTCATTGATCATCACATAAAGCGTGCGACCTGGCTCAATCCATCCATCAAGAAATAGTACATCTGCTGAAGCAAGGCTCATAGAAAGTTAGAGATGTGGGCATTGTGGGAACTTTGTTTCGTAGAAGATAATTATTATTCTTCCTGCAATGAAAATTTATCGACCTCGCACAGCCATCGCGTTTCCATTACAGATTGTCCTCGTCGTGCCCTTCGTTCTCCAAATCTTTGGAGCCGTCGGTCTAGTAGGTTATTTGTCCTTTATGAATGGACGAAGAGCCGTCGATGACTTGGCAAAACAGTTGATGGATCGTACTAGTGATGTTGTGGATGAACATTTGCAATCGTATCTTGCAATTCCCCACACCCTAAACCAAATTAACGCAGACGCTATTCGTAGAGGAATTTTAGACATACGCGATCGCGAAACAGTTGGCAAGTATTTCTGGGATCAGATTCAGGCGTATAATGTAACCTATATTGGGATTGGTTTATCTACAGGTGGGGGAATTGCAGCTGCCAGTTATGACGGCAAAACTGGCACTATCGATGATTGGACGACTGAGCCATCTAAAACCAATACTAACTATGCTACAGATGCAGAAGGCAACCGCATTCGGATTAACGCTACCTGGGATTGGGACAACTTTAGCGAACCCTGGTATACCGAACCCATTGCTGCTGGTAAACCTATTTGGGCAAAGATCACTACTTCAAATCTTCCAACAGGTCCCTACATTGCTGCCTCTGCCAGTCGTCCTATTTACGATTCGCAGAATCGTTTACTCGGAATGGTTGCCGTCGATATCCACCTGCTGAAACTTAGCGATTTCCTACGTGATTTGGATATCAGTCAATCTGGGCAAATATTCATCATGGAGCGAGATGGCACCCTGATCGCCAACTCTGGCACAGACAAGCCCTTTACGCTCATTAACGACAAGGTTCAGCGATTGCGCGCAGTCGATAGTCCTGATCCAACTATTCAGGCGATCGCTAAACATCTCCAGGCATCTGACGGGTCTCAGTCCAGTGTACAAGTCACAGACTTGCAACTTGATCTACAGGGAAAAGGAATTTTATTCACGTTGTACCCTGGCGCGATGAATATGGCTTGGACTGGTTAGTGGTAACCAGTGTGCCGGAAGACACATTTATGGCGCAAATCACTGCCAATACGTACACCACAATTGCACTTTGTTTCGGTGCCTTGGTGTTTTCCTCTCTCATGGGTGTTCTCACATCCCGTTGGATTGCCCGTCCAATTCTTCGTCTCAATTGGGCCAGTAAGTCAATGGCATCTGGCAATCTAGATCAGACAGTAAAAATGAGCAGTATTCAAGAACTCAATACACTGTCTAATTCCTTTAATCATATGGCAGGACAAGTGCGCGACTCGTTTGCTGCATTAGAGAAAAGCAAAGAGGAATTGGAAGACCGGGTAGAAGAGCGCACAGCCGAACTCAAAAATACATTAGAGGAATTACAGCGCACTCAATCTCACATGATTCAAAGCGAAAAAATGTCGAGTCTGGGGCAGCTTGTTGCTGGAGTCGCTCATGAAATTAATAATCCCGTCAATTTCATTCACGGCAACCTCACTCATGTGCAGGAATACACTGAAAATTTACTAAGGTTTGTGCAGTTACAGCAGCAGCATGATTCTAACCCTGCCCCTGAAATTCAATTGGCGGCTGAAGATATCGATCTGGAGTTTTTGCAGGAAGACCTACCGAAAATTCTGGTTTCTATGAAATTGGGGACCGATCGCATTCGCCAGATTGTCCTATCGTTGCGAAACTTTTCTCGGATGGATGAAGCTGAATTCAAAGCGGTTGATATTCACGAAGGGATTGACAGCACCCTGATGATTTTGCAACACCGCCTCAAAACTATATCCGAACAACCAGAAATTAAGCTAATTAAAAACTATGCCTTACTCCCTCTTGTAGAATGCTATCCTGGACAGCTTAACCAAGTATTTATGAATATCTTGGTAAATTCTATTGATGCGATCGAAGAGAGTAATACTAAGCGTACCTATGAGAAGATCAAGGATCATCCAAATCACATTACAATTCGCACGTCAATTGTGAATGCAGAATGGGTGGAAATAGCGATTGCCGATAACGGAGTTGGTATGTCTAGAGAGGTTCAACAACAAATATTTAATCCTTTCTTTACGACCAAACCGCTTGGAAAAGGCACTGGAATGGGGATGTCCATCAGCTATCAAATTGTCATAGAAAAACATGGCGGCAAATTAGAGTGCTTCTCAACCCCTGGTGAAGGAACTGAGTTCACCATCCGGATTCCTGTCCAACAACACGTTAATCCAGCAGTTTAGCTAGATGCTGATTGCCAGCACATGACGTTCGGCTTGAGTTGGGACTAATTTTGAAGAGAAAGGCAGTCAATGAGAGTCGCTGACTGCCGTAATACCAAATTTTTATGAGGCTCAGTAGATCGCAAAGCTCCAAATAATTCTTTCAAAATCCTGGTTTTCTGCCCGCGCAGCGGGCAGAAAACCAGGATTGTTGGGGTTTTGGAGCGCGCGACGCGCCCTAAAACCTCATTTGCGATCCACTGAGACTACATCTTTGTAAAGAATGGAGAGGCTGATCAAGCCATTTCAACTCAATTGCGGGATTCTCTAGCTACCTATGGGGGGTGGGGTAGTTCATGATTCCGCAGTTTCCCCGATAGAATAGTGAAAGCTTAAAACGATCTGTTACCTGTGACATGCTCGAAACTCTACAGACCCGACGCTACGAACTGGAACATTTTGCCGATGCTTTAGTATCCACCCAACTGAGCCAGATCACTCCTGTCAGTCTGGGTATCATTTTCTTGGCGGGTTTACTGACCAGTCTCACTCCCTGTATGCTGTCCATGCTGCCAATTACCATTGGCTACATTGGCGGCTATGAAGCAAAAACTCGCCTTCAAGCAGCGGCCCAATCTACCTGGTTCTCCTTGGGACTCGCCACAACATTAGCGGTATTGGGAATCTTGGCAGCGATCGCAGGTAAAATTTATGGTCAGGTTGGCATTGGGCTACCCATCGTCGTTAGTATCATTGCGATTCTGATGGGACTGAATTTGCTAGATGCTCTGCCGTTACGGTTGCCTGCATGGGGCGGAATGGACTGGATCTCAAAAGATTTGCCAGAGGGTGTACGCTCTTATTTAATTGGTTTAACCTTTGGGCTGGTGGCATCTCCGTGCAGCACTCCTGTTTTAGCAACCCTGCTGGCTTGGACATCCACGACAAAAGATCCGGTTTTGGGCAGTGTGTTGCTCATTTCCTATACTGCGGGCTATGTTGCACCGCTAATTTTGGCAGGAACTTTCACAGCTTCAATTAAGAAATTGCTGGAATTACGGCGGTGGTCGGGCTGGATTACGCCTGCCAGCGGAGCATTACTGGTAGGATTTGGGGTGTTTACGCTGTTATTTCGGCTATTTCCATCGGGTAGCGTCTAGAGTCGCCACTCAGTCAGGCTTCACGGCAATCGTTCTTTTTACCAAAGCAATTCATGACCACTGATAATGCCACTCCTGCGGAACCTCGTCAATCTTTTAATCTCTGGCGATCGCTACAATACTACTTCAAGCGAGAGTTGATTCCTTTGTTGGCAGATTTGCGACTGGCCATTGCTTTACTGCTGGCGATCGCGGGAGTGAGTATCTCCGGTACGGTGATCGAACAAGGTCAATCGCTCAATTTTTATCAAACAAATTATCCTGAAAGCCCAGCGCTGTTTGGTTTTTTGACTTGGAAAGTTATCCTCACTGTAGGGCTGGATCATGTCTATCGCACCTGGTGGTTTTTGGCATTACTGATCCTGTTTGGAGCGAGTCTTACTACCTGCACCTTCAAGCGACAAATCCCTGCTTTACGGTGGTTTTCTCGTACCTGGAATTTTTATAGCCAACCTCGCCAATTTCAAAAGATGGCGCTAAGTGCAGAACTACCTCATGGATCACTAGATGTGCTGATTCCTATCCTGCAAAAGCAGCGCTACAAAATTTTTCAGGAAGACCATAAGCTTTACGCCCACAAAGGCCTTGTGGGGCGAATTGGCCCGATCGTTGTTCATGCGGCCATGCTAATTACGCTGGTGGGAGCAATCGTTGGCTCCATGACAGGATTTTTTGCTCAAGAAATGGTGCCTAGCGGTGAAACATTTCAAATCCGTAACATTTTTGATGCAGGACCCTTTGCAGCCTCACAAATTCCCAAAGATTGGTCTGTCAAGGTCGATCGGTTTTGGATTGACTACACCCCCAATGGCACAATTGACCAGTTTTACTCCACACTTTCAGTCCTCGATCAAACCGGACAACCGGTCGATCACCAGACTATTCACGTCAATAAACCGCTACGTTACAAAGGGGTGACTCTGTATCAAGCTGATTGGGGCATTGCAGCGGTGCGCTTTCGGCTCAACAATAGTCCCACCTTACAGTTGCCGATGGCACAACTCGATACGGGAGGAAAAGGTCGTCTCTGGGGAACTTGGATTCCCACCAAGCCAGATTTGAGCGATGGGGTTTCAGTCATTGCCAAAGATCTCCAAGGGATTCTGCTGGTCTATGACCAAGCCGGAAAGTTGATTGCAACAGTGCGTGAAGGCATGGCGACTGAGGTGAATGGCACTACTTTATCGATCGCCGAAATTATTGGTAGTACGGGCTTGCAAATTAAAGCCGATCCAGGGATTCCGCTGGTTTATGCAGGCTTTGGGCTGCTGATGTTGGGCGTGATCATGAGTTACGTTTCCCATTCACAAATTTGGGCATTGCAAACCGCAGAAGGGTTTTATATCGGCGGCAGAACCAACCGTGCCCAAGTTATCTTTGAGCGAGAAATGATTGAAGTTCTCGCTCACTTAGGCGAACAGCCACAACACAGTGCTGAAGAGTTGGCGGTGCAGTAGCAGCGTCTGCCAGCCTTTATCCAACGACTTGCCAATCCAACGTCAACAAAAGATCGATAGCACTACCGCCCACAAACTGCACCAGTTCTTAGATCTTAAATGGTTGTTACCCCCATCCAAATCTACATTGGACACTGATCCATTGCCCTAGGGCGATCGCTCCAACCACCTTTGCCTTCCAATCACTTTATGAGAGTATTGGGAATCTTAGAAATTGAAGATTTGAGCTCGCATCTGGTGAAATTAATTCAGCAAACACCAAGAACTTTAACAATGCGGTATGTTCCTTGGGGAACATGGCTGTTTATTGGCTCAATCGCCGGGATGGTAATTTTCCCAGTGATGTTCTGGGCAGAGGTGAGAACATTTAACTGCATACGAAATTTACAGCAACCCACCCAAGGGCAATGTACGATAACTCAGTCTAATAGGTTAGGCACACACCAACGCAGTTGGCCACTTGAACAAATCACGGGAATAAATGTAGTTGATGTAGGGAGTAACAGTCATGGTAGGCTCTATCAGATTTATCTGGTAACCCTAAAAGAACAGATACCCTTGACTTTTTTTAGTCCCAGCACTTGGACTTCTACCCTCCAGTTTAATATTGACTCCATTAAATTCTTTTGGAAAACCCTCAGACAGTCAACTTAAAATTTGAGATGATGATCAATTCACAACCATAATAGCGGCACTGGTAGGTGGAGGAATGATGATCGCAGCAGGTGGAGTTGTAACACTTCGTCTCAATAAGATCACTGGAAAAATGACACTCATAAAACAAGGATTGTTTAGAAAAAAGACTTTTGAGTGTTCACTCAATCAAATTTCTGGTGTGTCTGTGGTTTACGGAAAAACCTCATCTGTGATAATTCAATTGAAGACAGGCAAAGTACTTCGCTTACACCCCGCCTTTTCAGTATCTTTAACTCGCGTATTCTTGTGTCAACGCTGTGTAACGCAAATTCTTGATTTTCTCCATAGAAAAGCCCACTGAACCCTATCCTGCAATTACCCTAGGAGCCTACTAGGTGTAAACAGTCCAGCCAATCAAGCAAGGATAAATATGCCGAAACAGTGAGTCTCACAGGGCTCACTGTTTCCTTTGCCTAGTTAACTGTCTCTAAGTCCTAGTCTTGACTGAGGCAGAGAGGAAATCAGAAGGGGGTTACGCAACTGAAGAATTCCGACGGCGCAAACGGCTTCCTGCAACCATTAGACCAACAGCCGTTAAGCCTACTAAAGCTGAAGGTTCTGGCACATCCTTCAGAGTTCCTGCTAGTGCCACACCATCGTTGCCACACTCAGCAAAAAAGTTAGCGATGAAATCCCCTGTAGGTAATAGTTTGCGATCGATGCTGAACCCAAAGGTGTAGGTGCCTTTAGCATTGAAGTGAGAAAAATCAAGTCCTTGATCTTGGAGATCTTTGGCACTCAACTCAGCGTAGCTACCCAAGCTTTTTCCAGAAGCGATCGTGGTGTAAGCTCCTTGACTGCTGTTGAAGTAGGTTGTGGTGGCAGCCAAGTCGCCGTAGGAGGCAGAACCCTTCAGATTGCTGACTGTGTTGGTATGTTGTTGGAGGCTGCCATAACCTGAATTGACAGTGGTTAGGCTTTTAGCCACAACATTTTGATACAAACCAACACCAACTTCTGTATCGTTCTTGCCATCGAAGCGAATGCCGTAGAGACTACCATTAGCCTTGTTGAAACTGCTGGTATTTTTGAAGTTGAGGAACAAATCCCCGTAGTTAATTCTGCCGTTGCGAGCAGAGCCAGAGCCATAACCGTCTTTGGACAAATTGGAGTTGAAAGCAAAATAAACTTTGTTGGCAGCTTCTTTAAATGCCATGCCATAAAACTCAAATTTACTCTTGCTACCAATGGTCGAACCTTCTGTTCCATCATTAGCAGAGTCGATCGAGTAATTCCAATTTTGGTATAGTGTTCCCGCTTGGACTGTTTGAGTTTGCTGCGACAGTGCCAAAGATGACAATCGCACCCATGACCGCTTTGAGAAAATTGAGTTTCATACTAGAGAATGCCTTTAGTTTTCAGGTGATTTTAGAGGTAGAAATTGACTGAAACCTAGTCAGATTTTAGCTTTTTGAGCAGATGTTTAGATCGCCTAGAATCTTTGTATATTAACTTTTTCAAGATTATCTAGACATTTTTTGCAGGCAGTGCGAGGACAATTTAAAACCTATGTTTTGGTCTATCAAGATCCGGAGTGAATAACCTGCTGCTCGATATATTCAGAATACTGAATTCGCGAGTTGAATCAGCAGAGTCATATCGCTTAAAACAATCCGTAGTTTGTGCAATTATCTCTTTTTATAGTCTTTTCTCTTGATAAATCAAGGATCTATCCAATTTCGATCTATTCATCAATCCGTTATTTTACGGGTGTATTAACCCTCGTAAATATTCATAAATCCGTTATTTTACTATTGCATTAATGTTTAAGCCATAGTTCGGACTGCTCATCTTGACTGCTCATATTAATAGACAAGAGAGTAGGATGATAAGCCTTTTGAGCATTTCTCATCCGTCCACGCTCTCGCCATCCTGTCCTGCTTGGCACTTCCCTATTTTGCGTCTCCCTATTTTTTGCCCTCCCCTAAGCAAAATAAATCCGTCATCATAGAGAAGGTGGCTTTATTGTAGTAAGCAGCTATGGCAGAGTTCGATATTCAGGCTCCGTTTCAACCGACGGGTGATCAGCCCAGGGCGATCGCCGAACTCACTCAAGGCATCCATGCCGGAGAAGAGTATCAAACGCTCTTGGGGGCCACAGGAACCGGTAAAACTCACTCCGTAGCCCGTGTGATTCAAAATGTGGGTAAGCCGACGCTGGTTTTGGCCCATAACAAAACTCTGGCAGCACAGCTATGTAATGAACTGCGGGAGTTTTTCCCAGATAACGCAGTCGAGTATTTCATTAGCTATTACGACTACTACCAGCCAGAAGCCTACATGCCGGTGACAGATACCTACATTGCCAAGACAGCCTCCATTAATGACGAGATTGATATGCTGCGGCATTCAGCCACGCGATCGCTGTTTGAACGGAAAGATGTGATTGTGGTAGCATCCATTAGCTGTATCTATGGCTTAGGAATTCCGTCGGAATATCTCAAAGCTTCAATTCCGTTTCGGGTAGGCATGGAACTCGATCAGCGGCAAGTGTTACGCGATCTAGCATCGGTACAGTACGAACGAAATGATTTGGATGTTGGGCGTGGACGGTTTCGGGTCAAGGGTGATGTCTTAGAAATTGGCCCAGCTTACGAAGACCGGATTATCCGCATTGAGTTTTTTGGCGACGAGATCGATGCAATTCGTTATATTGACCCGATCACGGGTGAAACCTTGCAAAGCATGGATGCGCTGAATGTTTACCCAGCCCGCCACTTTGTGACGCCAGACGATCGCCTGGAAGAAGCCTGTGATGCAATCGAGCAAGAACTAAAAGATCGGCTGGTAGTTTTGGAGTCAGAAAATAAGCTGCTGGAAGCTCAACGCCTGGAGCAACGCACTCGCTACGACTTAGAAATGCTGCGGGAAGTGGGTTACTGCAACGGCGTCGAAAACTATGCTCGGCATTTAGCAGGACGGATTGCTGGAACACCGCCAGAATGCCTGCTGGATTATTTCCCCAAAGATTGGCTACTGGTAATTGACGAGTCCCATGTTACGATTCCGCAAATTCGCGGCATGTACAACGGCGATCGCTCCCGCAAAATGACCTTGATTGAGCATGGATTTCGCTTGCCCAGTGCCGCAGATAACCGCCCACTTAAAGCGGAGGAGTTTTGGGATAAAGTCAATCAGTGCATATTTGTCTCTGCCACCCCAGGCAACTGGGAGCTAGAAATCTCAGGGGGCCAGTTTAATGTAGAAGGAGAAGGCAAAACCGAAACTAAGAAATATATTCCAAGCACAGGTCGCGTTGTAGAACAGGTGATTCGCCCTACGGGTGTGATTGATCCAGAAATTTTTGTGCGACCTACAGAGGGGCAGATCGATGATTTATTTGGAGAAATTCAAGAGCGAGTTCCCAGAAACGAGCGAACGCTAGTAACAACCCTAACTAAACGTATGGCAGAAGATCTAACAGAATATCTGCAAGAACGAGCAGTACGGGTACGATATTTGCATTCTGAAATTAACTCGATTGAACGAATTGAAATTCTGCAAGATCTAAGAGACGGAGAATTTGATGTGCTGATTGGGGTGAACCTACTCAGAGAAGGCTTGGACTTACCAGAAGTCTCACTGGTCGCCATTTTAGACGCTGACAAAGAAGGCTTTCTCCGAGCCGAGCGATCGCTCATTCAAACCATCGGACGGGCGGCAAGACATGTCAAAGGGCAGGCAATTCTGTATGGTGATACTTTGACTGATAGCATGGCAAAAGCTATTAGCGAAACCGAGCGTCGCCGCAAAATTCAGATAGAATACAACGAGAAACATGGCATTGTTCCACAATCAATTATCAAGCGATCGAATAACTCGATTCTGAAATTCCTGGAAGTCTCCCGCAGGCTAACGACGCAAGAGTTAGATCAGGTGTTTGAACACGCTGATGAGATGCCGCTAGAAAGCATTCCTGATTTCATCGTGAAGCTAGAATCTGAAATGAAAGAGGCTGCCAAAAAATGGAATTTGAAGCAGCGGCAAAATTGCGGGATCGGATTAAGCACTTGCGCGATCGATTATTGGGTAGGCATCAAAAATGACAGCACCAGTTTGGCGGATGATGGGCTGAAGCTTAAATCTGTTGCGCTTTATGGCAGTAGCTTCCGGATCATAGGAGGAAAAATACGTAACAGGGATTAGTCCTGCTATAGCTATCTTTATGGAGATCTGAACAGGATGCAGGGATGCTATCCCCGCACGCGAGGCTTGTCCTTGCCCTCCTTTGTTCAAGCTCTATTGGCGATCGCTAAAGGACTCCCGGTAGAGATGGATAATTGAATACTTCCAATCGCTACCATCGCCATGTACTTCACTGATTCTGGCTATGCAACCCAGTTCTATCCGCACTTCTGCAATTGCTCTTTGTGCCTTGGCAGGCTTAACTGCCTGCGAACAAAATCAACTTAGCCAATCCAATTCCTCATCCAACTCAGAACCAGAAATAAGTGCTGCGTCCGCCAGGGATACGATGGTAGAAGGTAGGGCTGCGTCTGCATCAACGGCTGCCACCAATCGCCCTGAGCCGTCTCGCCTTGAGTCGAGCCGTCTCGCTTCTACCAGCAATCTGCCTCCGCTCACCTCCCGAAGCTCTTTACCACCTCTGCCGCGTCCACAAACAGGTGGGACTGGACTTACCTCACTGTCTCTGCTGAGGGCACGGTCGTACTTGCCCTCAGCTTCAACTCGCAGCTTTTCTTTGCCACCCCTGCCCCGTCCTATGACATCCAGCCTGGCTCAATTGCCTAGCTTAGCTGCTTCCTCAGCTAGCCCAGCAGCAGTGCCACCCCCCCCCACCGCTTCCAACTCAACGCCAGTGGCTGGCTTAAATCAACCAGTAGCCCCAATTGGAACTGCTGCAACGCCTACGACTGGTGCCAGCACTAATCCCAGCACTAATCTCAGCACTAATCTCAGCACTAATCCCAGCACTAATCCCAGCCATCCTTCTACTTCAGGGCGATCGCCCACCCTAACCCGACTTTGTCTGAGGCGTCTGAGGTGCAAGCGTCTAACACTCCATCAACCCCAACCCCCAACACACCCTTGCCACCCAACCTTGGCGATATTCAAGGTCACTGGTCACAGCCGCTCATCACGGCGCTTGCCAATGCAAACATTATCCAGTCCTCCGCAGAAGGTCACTTTCGTCCTGATGATCCTGTGACTCAAGAGCAGTTTTTGAGCATGGTGCAACGGGCATTTCCAGATGAGGAAATCACCTCAGAGATGATTCATTTGCGCTCTGGAATGACAAGAGCCGAAGCAGCAAAGGTCGTTTATCAAGCGCTGCTAGATCAGGGGAGAATTTTGCCACTGGAAACCAGGGTGGCTGCCCAGAACCCGCCCTTGAGTTCTGCAAATGCAACACCTGGCACTTCGCAAGCCACCGTTGCGCCTCAGCCGATACCTCCTCATGCTCAACCCGGTGGCAATCTAGTTACCTTAAATCAGGCAGCTACCTTAAATCAGGAGGGGGCGATCGCCAATCAAGCGCAGGCAACCCCATTCCCACTGAGCCAGACGAAACCTGCGAGTAGCTCGGACATGACAAGTCCTGAAGCCGTTCAACCTGAATCGGCAACCTCTAATACCGTTTTCGCAGTAGTTGGCGAAGTCTCTCGACCAGGCACCTATCGACTCCCAGATATCGACACCAACAGGCCGCTAACCCTGATTCAGGCGATTCAAATGGCAGGTGGGGTGACATCTCAAGCTAATGTTCGCCAAATTCAAGTCCGTCGTGGGTCTAATGTCTGGTCGCTCGATCTTTGGCAGCTTTTGCAGGCAGGCAACCTGAGTCAAGATATCGTGCTGCAACCTGGAGATATGGTGGCAATTTCTAGAGCTATGGAGCCAGGTTTAGCTAAAAGAATTCAACTGATTCCCCCTGCGGCCGCCGCTCCCATTCAGGTTAGTGTTATCGGGGAGGTTAAAAACCCAGGTCGGATAGAATTGCCGTCTAATACTTCGGTGAGTCAGGCAATTTTGGCGTCTGGAGGGTTTAGCCGTCATGTTCAACAGGCAGAATTGATCCGACTCAATGCCAATGGCACCATTGCTCGTCGAGCGATCGCCATTGACTTAGCTCAAGCCATCAATGAGTCTACCAATCCGCGTTTGCAAAACAATGATGTCATCCTGGTTCAACCTTCTGGAAATACCATTGCGTCTAGCATTTCATCTAACAGGGGTGTAAAGTTGACCTCCCTGCTGGCTATCCTACCCACAACTGCGGCAGTTCAACAGCCCTTGGCTTTCTGAGCTTGCTCTCTCTAGCCCCCTTCCCAGAAGACGCTAGAGAGATCTTTAAAATTGTAGCGGCTGATGGTAACTGATATTAAACGTGATAGCTGTAGCCTAAAATACGGCTGTAGCTTAAAGGTAAGGATAGAGGGCAAGTATAGAACTTCTAGCCGGAGGTGCAGCCCCGCACCTCTAATGTTTTCAGCTTAGCGGCGACAGTTATACCCCATACCGTATCTCATAGTGTATCCCATACGGTATCTCATAGCGCATCCATAGTGTATCCCATACTCTCAATCCCTTAATTCTTTCGTCTGTGCGATGGCACCTACTGTTCCTTTGACTGCTTTCAGGTAATCTGCTGGAGTCAGTTGTACCAGTAAACCTCTCATGCCTGCGGACACAGCAATTGTGTCAAACAGTTCAAGAGTTTCCTCAACATAGACGGGATAATCTTTTTTACAGGCCATTGCCGTCACGCCTCCCCGGATATACCCGGTGAGAGGCTGAACCTCTTTCAGGGAAACGGGATCTATCTTGCGATCGCCAGTCAACTTTGCCAAAGCTTTTAGGTCAAGATTCATATTGGCAGGAATAACAGCTAAGCCAACACCTGTGCGATCGCCCTTGATTACCAATGTCTTAAAAAGTTGGTCAGGAGGAATACCAACCTTAGCCGCAGTACTTTCTGCTGCCAAATCTTCCAGGTCAACCTCATAGCGCAGCAACTTGTAGGCAACTCCTAACTGATCAAGGATACGAACAGCATTCGTTTTCATGGCAGCCAAACGCAATGAATCGAAAAATGTGGAATACTCATAGCATTGCAGACCACAATTTTCTTTTCAATAGCAGATTTTTATCCATCCTCTCTGTCCCTTGTCTGTTACCTAGCACCTGCTTCCATGACTCAGCCCCAACCTCACTCCCCGTCATCTCATGGGATAACTCGCCCACGAAAGTGGCGGCTGTTTGCCGGACTCCGTGTCCGGATCAAGATCTGGCAGGGAAAAAAGGACTTTAGTAATGCCAATTTGTGCGGTGTTGATTTGAGTCGAGCCACCTTAATTGGCAATTTGTTACTTTGGATTAACTTCGGCTGGTCAATTCTCCTATGGACTTCACTTCCTGAAGCAGGGGCAATCGGAATTATGCTCATTTGGGCGAACCTGCTCTGGACGATTTTGGTTTGGATTAATTTACGAGAAACCAGCTTCCGTTATTCTGATCTGCGTGCTGATAATTTGAGAAACGTGATTTTGATTGGAATTGTTTTAATCTGGGCAATTCTAATCTGGGTAATTTTTATTGGTTCTCACACCACGAGTAACCTGATTCTGTGGGCTAATCCCAATGTCGTGTTCATCCTCTGGGCAATTTTGAGCCGCGTCGATCTGAGCGACGCTAATTTAAGTCAAACCAATCTCAGTAAAGCTAACCTGAGTCAGGTTGACATGCGAGATGCAAACCTGACTCAAGCCAATCTTCGGGATAGTGACTTGCGCGAGGCAATTTTGCGAGGAGCTAACCTGAGCTATGCTGATTTTAGGGGCGCAAATCTGCGAGATACTGACCTGTGTGAAGCAATTTTACGGGGTGCAAACCTCAGTTATGTCGATCTCA
The DNA here is from genome assembly GCA_012034795.1 of Leptolyngbyaceae cyanobacterium CRU_2_3. GTDB lineage: Bacteria > Cyanobacteriota > Cyanobacteriia > Elainellales > Elainellaceae > Drouetiella. Next base: position 8,642 of record JAAUOQ010000007.1, on the reverse strand, counting down.
GCAATGTTAACCTGAGTGGTGCTGATCTCCGGGAAACCGTACTAGAAGGAGCAAATCTCAGTGCTGCCGACTTAAGTTGGGCAAAACTCAGCCGAGCTAACCTGGGTGAAGCAAACCTGAGTTGGGCCAATCTGAGCCATGCCAGACTGAACGGAGCCAACCTCAGTGGATCTGACCTAGATGGCGCTGATTTTCGAGAAGCAACGCTCAATGGTGTCAATGTCAGTAAAGTAGATTTTGGTGTGGTGTTGGTTAAAGGAGCACGGTTTGGGGGCAATGCGGGTCTAACAATCAGCGATCGCGGCAATTTAAAAGCACGCGGAGCAATTTTAGATGATTTTCCTGGCTCTAGCCTCCGAAGCTTATAGAGAAATAGAAAATCAAGCGTTATTTCTAGCCACCTCGCCTATAATTTTTGATGACTCTCTGGTTCCTTTGGGCACACTAAACCATAGTCTTTCTACAGGATCCGGAGAGAGTCAGGGCTATGGTATACGCAACTAAGGCTATGGCATACGCAGTCAAAACAGTATTAGACACTTGGCTTAAAAGCAGCACAGGTCAAGGCTCAGTTCTGCCTGACGACCAAAAGCAATTTATCAACTCAGGGGTAACGTTGCCGCTATCAGGCTTTGAATTAGTTGAAAACGATCACCTCAAATTTACTTTAGGTGTGGATGCTCAAGGTCGGCAGATGCAGTTCAAAGGTCGTAATACGTGGTATGTCTATCGTCCTGCGGTGCAGATCTTAAGAGACGGTCAGCCTTTGACTGCGCCAAAACCTACCCCCGTGTATGTGGTCAAAACTTTGCTAGATACCTGGTTTAAAAGCAGTACGGCTCAAGGCTCAACCCTTCCTAATGACCAAAAGCAATTTATTAGTGCCAATAAAATTTTGCCCTTATCCAGCTATGGTTTAGTAGAAAATGACCACATTAAATTGACCTTGGGGTTAGATGCCAAAGGTAAGCAGGTGTATCTCAATGGACGTAATACCTGGTATGTGTACCGTCCAGCTATACAAATTTTCAAAGATGGGAAAGTGGTTCCTCTGGCTCCAGTCGGCTCAGTTAATCCCTTTACAATTTCTGATAAACCTATCCCTGCCGTTATCCCCAACAAATCTGCAACTCAGATTAATAGTAAAGGGCTAAGGCTGCTCAAAGCTTTTGAGGGACTGAGATTGGAAGCCTATATCGATGCTGTTGGTGTTCTCACAATCGGGTATGGCACCACAACAAATGTATTTCCTGGCATGAAAATTACCGAAGCTCAGGCTGAAGAATTCCTCAAGCGCGATCTCATAAAATTTGAGAACGCAGTCATAGATTTGATAGAAGTTTCGTTGAACGAAGATCAGTTTTCAGCATTGGTGTCATTTGTCTACAACGTAGGTGAAGGAGCTTTAGCAGGTTCAACCTTGCGGCGGTTGCTGAACCAGAGAGATTATTTAGGGGCAGCAGACCAATTTTTACGTTGGAATAAAGGAAATAATGGAGAACTCCCCGGTCTGACCCGTCGTAGAAAAGCTGAACGGTTGCTATACCTGAGTCAAGACTTCACGGTATTTTTGTGATGTCACGGTATTTTGGATGTTTAAGGCAGGTTTTGCTCAAAATCTAAACGTTGATATACTGATCCACTTCCCAAGCGGTAATCTCTGCATTGTGAGCATCCCACTCTTGTTGTTTAAAGTTCAGGAAGGTTTTGGCAGCTTGTTCACCCAGAGCCGTCATCAATACTGGATCAGCTTCTAGATAGCGCAAGGCTTCCCGCAAACTTGTGGGTAAAGTCTTTAGGGTTGTAAACTCTGAACCTCGAACAAACATATTTTCATCAATGCGATCGCCCGCTTCCAGATGGTTCTCTATGCCTTCTAGCCCGGCTGCCGATAGTCCCGCTTGTGCCGGATACATCGTTGCCGCCCCATCAATTAACCGACCATGTATTTAAAAAAAGACATGGCGATCGCAGGTGACTAATGCCTCATCAAATGTCCAATTCAGTTCAAATTGTCCGTTAGCATCTTCATGATCGCACTGGTAAGGTTCCCAACCCAGTTGCTCCATATAGCTGACAAGTGTAGAAATGAAGCCAAACTGCCGCATCAAGTTGAGTTGGTCATAACAGGGACGCACTGCTGTATCCAATTCATCGGCAATATCGTCAGCAGCAATTCCAAATTCAAAATTTGATGGTTCTGAAAGCCTTACACCAAGAGAAGTCAACAATTCCTGATCATTCTTGCGATCGCTGGAACAGCTTAAACTCGTTCTGAATTTGGAATTTCTGTATCGTCAGAGGGGATAAGGAGATACCGTTAGTTACCTACCCGTGAAAGAATCAGTCCGGAGAGAGTGCCAGCCCGAAACTGTTCATAGAGACGATCGTGATCGCTTTGGGAAGTTTTCCCCATCACGACAGGCAGCTCCGTCAGTACCGCCAATTGCTTCAGTTGAGCGAGGTATTTACCAATGATCAAAATTCGATGCCTGCTTTCCTGTTTCAACAGCCGTTGCACCACCGTGTTTTTACAAGGGTTCTCAGCCGCAATCCGAAACTGGTGGCGTTTGTCGGCGACAGCATACCCCATTTGTCGTTTAAGGGTTTGGGGAATGTGAATTTCGGTGCATTCCGCTGCGGGAAAATCACCATCTTTGTTAGAGCGATAGCTGAGGATCTGATAAGTTGCCAGCGTCACAGGCGTAGTTTGTTTGGATTCACTCACCTCGGTGTACTAGCCTTTGTCGTCCAGTTTTCTGAACCTGTGTTTTAATAAAGCCTGAAACTTGCAAAAAGCTTGAAACTTTATATAAAGCAAAGCGTGAGAACAATCTTTTTTTGGGGAACGCTGGTTTAGCAAGAAAATATAACTATTGGTTTCAAACAGTTGTCAAAGTATTTCTTATGTGAGGATGCTGCACCAGCGTAAAGTCATATGTCAGAAATTCTCGTTAGCCCTGGTTCTCAGACTGGAACCCAATTCGGGTTACAAATTATCAGTTCACAATCGGTTAAAATCATCACGAATAATCCGGGTGGTTTCACCGGCGTTGTCGCTACATCTGCCAACGATACCGTTCGAGCCACTCCAACTGACACAACGCCATTCAATATCAGCACTTTAGAAGGCAATGATACGATCTCAGGTGGTGCGGGAGCAGACACTATCAATGCCGGTACAGGCAATGACTTAGTGAATGGTGGAGCGGGCAACGACACCATCGATAGCGGTGCAGGCGGTGACGTGATTGCGGGTGATTTAGGGAATGACCAGATCATCGGCGGTATTGGGGGCGATTTCGTTTCGGGGGGAGACGGCAATGATGATATCTCTGGGGATAGTGGCAACGATGCCCTCTTTGGTCAAGCTGGCGATGACGAAATTTCCGGGGGGGACGGCAATGATTTCATCACAGGAGGCGCAGGCAATGACACTTTGAGCGGGGGAACGGGCAGAGATCGCCTTTTTGGCAAAGCGGGGGATGATGTACTCCTTGGCGATGCAGGCAATGATGATTTGTCGGGCGGTTTAGGCAACGATATTCTTAATCCTGGTTCGGGTAGAAACGTCTTGCGCGGCGGACAGGACAGCGATACGTTTCAATTTACGAGAAATTCTGCGAAACAACGCGGTTCGACGGACATCATCATCGACTTTAGTCCGGGGGAAGATGTCATCGAAATCGACCGAAATCTCCTTCCTAAATCGGGTTTGAAGCCGGGTACACTATCCAACGGGGAGTTTGCTATTGTGAGTGGAATTAGCGATCGCCCTAGTAATGCCAGAATTATCTACGATAGCAGTACGGGTAAGGTGTTCTATAACCCTGTTGAAGGTGTGGCAATCTCCTTATTTTCTATGCAAAGAAATCTGACAAACTTGCAAGCAACTGACTTTACGATTTCCTAAATTTATAATTTTTATAATTTTCAATTTGAGTGAAATACGAAAGATTTTTTAGAAGCGGCGTTGAGCGCCGCTTCTAAAAAATTGTTTTGGAACCAAGCAATTGGGATCCAAGGGATTTTTGATACACGTACTGTATCAAAATCCCTTTTTGATCTCAGTAAGTGCCCATTTACCCAATATCAGTGTGAAGTTCTTCGCTGTTATAGCTCAAAAGATTCTGTATTTACACGTAAGTATTTCTCTCAGTAGCCCAGGGGAACGTTCTCAGAAAATTTTCAAGTTCAGCAAAATTACTGAATCACTTCCTGAAGGATTGCGCCAATCTGATGGTCAGCGTGATTGCATCTTGCGTTTCTCGTAAGGTTCACATATCTTAAACATGTCCTCAACATGCCAGAGTCTTTATTTGACCATACCCTTTCTACCTGTACCCAAGCTTTGAAAGATGGGGTAAACCTGACACAATCTTGTCAAATGCTAGGAAACTTGCTGCAAAGTATGGGGCGGTTTGAGGAGGCCATTGTTTGGCATACACGAGCACTACAACCCCAGCCGAATTTGGTGGAAACATATGCAAGTTTGGGCGGGCTTCATGCTAAGCAGAAGAATTGGCAAGAGGCGATCGCCGCCTATGAACAAGCGTTGAGCCTCAATCCTGGCTATGCAGAAGCTCATCGTAGCCTGGCTAGCATTTATGCCCAATTGGGAGAACGGGAAATAGAATCTACTTACCGCTACCAGGCAGTAGCCCTTAATCCCAGATGGGCAACTCCTAACAATCAGTTCACTCTGGGGAATTCTCTTTTGGAAGTCGCCAAGCTGGAAGAGGCCATCGATTGTTACCAACGTGCGATTGCATTGCGTCCTGGTTTCTTTGAAGTCCACTACAATTTGGGAGTAGTGTACGTCCAGCAAGAGCAATGGCAGCCAGCTAGCGAGGCTTTCCAGCAAGCTTTAGCCTTAAACCCGTCCCATGCTGCTTCTTACTTTGGTTTAGGCAAGGTGGCAGAAGCTCAGAACCAGACCCAAGGAGCGATCGCCCACTACCGTCAAGCCGTAGCGCTCAATCCTCGCTGGGTAAATGCTCTCTATAGTTTGGCAGAAACATTAGCCAAACTGCGTCAATGGCAGGAAGCAGCAGCGCTTTATCGGCAAGTCGTTGAGTTGTCCCCTGAGTTCTCCTGGGCACATCACAATTTAGGCTATACGCTGCTAAAACTGGAGAGATGGGATGAAGCCATTGACTCGTTACAACGCGCGATTGAATTAAATGTCGATTCTCCCTGGACTTATAGCCATTTGGGGGATGCCCTGTTTCATCGTCAGCAGTGGCAGGCAGCAGCAGCAGCGTTCTTAGCTGCAATTGAGAGGCAACCCAGTCTGGAGGTGGCTTACTTAAGGCTAGGAGAAGTCTTGCGGAAGCAAGTTGAAACAGATTTTGAATTGGTATTACAACAGTATCAGCAGGCTATGCCACTCCAACCTGAACATCAGGTGGCAGAATTCTACCGTCTGATTGGACGACAACTTTTGTATCACCAGCGATGGGATGGGGCAATTTTGTTTGATCGGCTGGCGTTGGCGCTACAGCCCAATGATCTAGAAGGGCAACGGCAGCTTCAGCTAGCTTGCTCTGCTAAACAGCAGTTAGAGGTAGAAATTGCCGCTTATCGACAGCAAATTCGGCAGCATCCTGACTATCCCTGGCTCTATGCCCAGCTTGGAAATTTGATGGCAGATCAGGGAGAAAGACTCGAAGCGATCGCTCTGGTGCGGCAAGCCAGTGTCTTACAGGGGTGGCAATGTGCAACCTCTCGGAATTACCAATTTAGCCATGATTGGTTCACGCACAATATTCCCATCTGGACCCAGTACCTAGAGCCGTTTGCTCATCGTCCCCATGTACAAGCTCTGGAGATTGGCAGCTTTGAAGGCATGTCTGCCTGCTGGTTGCTCGATCATATTCTGACCCACCCTACAGCCGGTTTAGCCTGTATCGATCGCTATTTTCAAGACAAATTTTATAGTAATGTCACCCAAACGGGAGCGTCAGAAAGAATCACTCAGTTCACAGGCGAATCTCATAACGTTTTGGCTGACCTCAATTCCGTCACCTATGACCTGATTTATATTGATGGTTGCCACCTGGCAGATTTCGTTCAACGAGATGCTGAGCTATCCTGGCGACTTCTCAAGCTCGGTGGCGTAATGATTTTTGACGATTATCAATGGACTGATCCCAATCATCCAGGACAAGATTGCAAGTTAGGCATTGATACATTCCTTGCCTCGGTTGCTAATCAAATAGAGTTTCTACATCAAGGCTATCAAATCATGATTAAAAGAGTAAATCTTCAATAACTCAGGTGATGGATGATCCAGTTCAAAATTATGTCTGCTTAATATACCTGCTTAGATAATGCACCTGCTTAGATAAGGACTTCCTCGGCATGACTCTTTCTTTCCCGAAACAATTGCAAAAGCTCTATAGTTTGCTTTTTCACAATCCTGAACCACTGGATGACCCTGCCCTGCAACAGGGGACTCCTATGACCCAGAATGATAATCTATCCAATGAACCTGCGGGGCAATCCTCTGGTTTAGCAGTAGGATTGATCAGGCTGCAAGGTAGGGAAGATGGCAAGCCAGAGGTGAGGAGAACTCCACAGGACTGTGTGGCTGAAACGGCAGGCGTTGCTACGGAATCTACGGCAAGCGCAGTGGCATACTTGGATTGGGGAGACAGCCTGTTTGAACAAGGGCTGCTCCAAGAAGCGATCGATCATTATCGTCAGGCGATCGACCTCAACCCTAATCATCCAGCCGCCTATCAGCATTTGGCTGAGGCCCTGACAGAATGGGGTGATCTGGAAGCCGCCGCAGACTGTTATCAGAAGGCAATCGAACTAGCATTGCAGCGACCTGAATCCCCTATCGCAGAAATGGTTCAAGCACCGCTCCATCCAGTTCATGCAGAATTGTCGGCGGAGCACTCATCAGGTTTAGGGAATATCACAACAGCACAGGTTGAGGAATCCCACGCCATTCAAGAACAAACCCTTCAAGCAAATGAGACGACTTGGTTTGAGCAAGCCAGCTTTTATGTGCAGCAAGCATCAGCCCACTGTGAAGCGAAACAATGGGTAGAGGCGATCGAGGCTTGTGATCAGGCAATCCGAGATTTAGTACCAGAAACCGCAACGGTTTACCTGCTCAAAGGGCAAGCCTTACAGGGACAAACCAGACTGGAGGAGGCAACTAGAGCCTACCAAATTGCTGCCAGCCTGGAACCGCAATGGGCTGAGATTCATGCACGTCTGGGCAGTGTCTATGCTGAGCAAAAACAATTTGAGCAAGCGGTAGTCTGCTATCGACAGGCGATCACTCTGGAACCCCAATTTGCGGGGGCATACTGGAAACTCGCCGAAGTGTTGCGGCAATTGGGGAATCAGACGGAAGCAACGCTGATGCTCTATCAGGCATTGTGCTTGGAACCTAGCTGGGCATCGGCGCAAGAGCATGTCCGCCTTGGACATTTACTGCGGCAGTTAGAGAAGCCTCAAGAAGCGATCGAGTCTTACCGTTTCGCAATTCAACGCAATCCAGATTATGCCGAGGCATACCATCATCTCGGTATGGCGTTAGGTAGTCTAGGTCAATGGTTAGAAGCGTTAACTCACCATCGCCAAGCAGTCCGGCATAGCCCCGATAATCCAGTGCTTCAAACTGGCTTGGGGTACACGCTGGTCGCATTGGAGCAGTGGCAGGAAGCCGTAGGGTGTTATCAGCAAGTTATAGAACTGGAACCCCATGAGATTCAGGGTTATCTGAATCTGCATGATGTGCTGCTGAAGTTGGAGCGATGGGAAGAGGTGTTGTCTTGCTGTCAAAGACTGGCAGAGCTTCAGCCCGAAAATTCAACGGCATGGCATCAGTTGGGCGATCGCTTCAATCAGATGAATCGTTGGACTGAAGCCGTGGCAGCATTTCGTCACGCCATTTCACTCAATCCTAATTTTTCCTGGTCGCACAACAATTTAGGCGATGCTTTGATGCATCTGGAGCAATGGCAGGAGGCGGTAGCGGCATATCAACGGGCGATCGCGCTGAATCCGGATTTTCACTGGTCACATTACAACTTGGGTGAAGCACGGGCAAAGCTAGAAGATTGGGATGGGGCGATCGCGGGGTATCGGCAGGCATTGGAGATTCAGGCTGATTTACCTCATGCTCACCAGAGATTGGGGGATGTGTTGCAGGAGAGAATCAAGTTCGATCGAAGCGCTGCGATTCAGCATTATCGTCAAGCGATTCAACAATCCCCAAATGATGTTCCGATTTATCACAAAGCTTTGGAAATAGAGCGGAACGACGTTCAACTTTATACGGGATTAGGAGATGCATTAGTTAGGCAGGGCAACCTGATGAGGCCATAGCTTTCTACCAAATTGCAGGCCAGCATCGGCAAAATTATATTGACTAGTAAAGGCATAGATCAACAAAACAAAGTTAATCAAGCCAATCACCAGGGCATACCAGCGAATCGGTCGCCCCTTACCCCCAGGATCTGGAATAAAAGGGAGCGCCACAGTAGCCAAGATCGGAAAGAAAATGAGGGTCGTTAGCCAAGGAAAGTTATCAGGATTCATATACCGTGATCTCTGGCGAAGGGGGTAGCAGTAATAGAGCAAAAACCAAGGGCCGGACCTTACCCTAGGTAAGGCTTAGG
>JAAUOQ010000279.1 GCA_012034795.1 Leptolyngbyaceae cyanobacterium CRU_2_3 | reverse complement strand
ACAGACAGGATGGAGTCCCGCTTACTGAATCTTGATTTGGCATCTTGGACACAGTCTGTACCTATAGTAGCATAAGAGGCTATTCACCTTCGAGCTTAAAGATTCAGTAGCAGATAACCATTTGTCTATTTGTCGATAGGGTTTCAGTGTGGGATACATCACAAATCTCAATATTTATCTGAGGATTCTTCAAGATGTCACGGATAGATGAGTCACATACTTCGCCGTCCTGTCCAGGCTATATGAAAATTTTGTAAAGCCCAATACATTTACGGTGGAACTGCGGAGCTTAAATAAATAGCTTAAATCCTCAATTCCCCTTGTTGAAGATGTTTTCAGACGCTCAAAGATATGATTTTTTGGTGAATCCCAGTAAAAGTGCTGGCAATCCCTCCTAAAAAATGTAACTTTGGTATGCATAACAACAGAAGCCAAAGCTTCTAAGTCAGGGTTACTCAAGGTTCTGTTAACCAATTTAAATATGATTTAGAGGGTGAACCTTTATTGATTTTACGAGCGAGGAGTGCTCCGAATGGGCAGCGTCAAATTACTGAATGCATTTATCGACAATCTCTCGATGGTAGAACTGCTAGAAAAGCTTACCCAGGGAGTAGTCTATACACCAAATGTTGATCATCTTGTTAAATTGCAAGCCGATCGCGAGTTCTTTGACGCTTACAACAGCGCTGATTTCAAAACTTGCGATAGCAAAATTCTATTTTATGTCGCTCAACTTCTAGGATCGCCCTTTAAAGCAAAGATATCGGGTTCTGACCTGTTTCCTGCATTTTACAATCACCACAAAAATAGCAAGGATATCCACATTTTCTGTTGGGTGCGCGTGAAGGAGTAGCCTGTGAAGCGCAGAAACGCATCAATGCCAAGGTAGGTCGCCAGATCGTGACCGGTACACATTCTCCTTCATTCGGTTTTGAGAAGAACGAGGAAGAGTGCGATCGCATTATCGATATGATTAATGCATCTGGAGCAACAGTGCTGGCTGTAGGCGTAGGTGCTCCCAAACAAGAAAAATTTATCTATAAATACAGAGATCGCTTCAAACATGTCAAGATTTTCCTAGCGATCGGTGCAACTATTGATTTTGAAGCAGGTAATGTGGCTCGCGCACCTAAGTGGATTAGTGATCTAGGGCTGGAATGGTTTTATCGCCTGGTGTCAGAACCACGCCGCTTGTGGAAACGCTATCTAGTAGAAGGTCCAGCCTTCTTCTGGTTTATCTTGTTGCAAGTCTGTAATTTATACACCAATCCTTTTGGAGGTGATGATGACTTGGACAAAAGTACAGCCTATCAAGGCATGGTTGACGCTGTGGATGCATAAACTTTGCAATCGATAAGTCTTTAATCAATCTGAAACCCAAGGGCTGATAGCTCTACCAAAAGCCCTGTGAAACAAGCTTTCAATTAGATAATGCTCAGTCGAATTGGTGATTAGTCTTTAAGCTGAATTATAGAGAATCCTAGGTTGTCAACTGATGACAACTTAGGATTCATGCTTTTTAATGGAATATTCGCGCCTTGCCCATAGGGATTGAATTATTACGGTATGGGATTGAACCAGATGTCGTGATAGGTAGAATGAGTATAAATACGCTATCCCGCATACCATTGGTTAAGTCACAACGATATGCAACCTTGAGTCAGTCTGCTGTTTCGTAGAGCAGAGGAGTTCTACATTGCGTCAAGTTGCTTCTAAAGACTGGTTAACCGTCATCTCGATCATTTTTCTGTAGAACACTATCAGCCCAATAGTTTAGATTCAGCGATCGCGGACGCATACTGATAACCATGCATACCGATAACCCTAGAGAGGAGATGGGTAAATCCTACTCCCTATCACTGGCTTCACCAACCCCCTCCTGGATTTCCCGTAACCTGCTGACACGCCTCATTGTGGGAGGCACAACATTGGTAGTGGGTTTGGCAACCTACTTCAGCTACCAAACCGTGAGACAGGCAACGCTGGAAAACTTAAAGCGTGATGCTTTATCCAGGCTTGAACATGGAGTAGACGAAATTGATAGCTGGTTAGCAACGCTGAAAACCAGAGTAGAGATGCTAGCCAACACAGAGGCAGTGCGTTCAGTAGATTGGTCAATCGCCAGTGCCTATTTGCAAGCAGAAGACAAACGAATTGATGACTTTGCGGTGATTGCCCTTGTCACACGGGAAGGTTGGCGTGACAGCACAATAGCCAAGGGTAAACGAGTGAATGTGAGCAATCAGCTCTGGTTCAAAAAAACAATGGCAGGACAAGTCTATGTCTCCGATCCACGCCTTACCCGAACGACTAGCCTGCCATCCGTATCCATCTCGGCTCCAATTGTCAAGACTGCAAATTCGAGTCATGCTCCGATTGGGGTGCTAGGTGGAGCGGTTAGCATCGAACGCATCCAGCAAATCACAAACCAACTGAGATATGGGGACAATAGCTACGCCTTCAGTCTGAACTCTGAGGGACGAGCGATCGTGCATCCCAACTCGGCTTTTATGTCAACGCTCGATCAGCCTGTACCGAGCCTGATCGAGTCGGAAGATCAAGATTTGGCGAGGATCGCCCAAAAAATGGTGAATCGGCAAAATGGGATTGAATTAGTCAGGCTTGACGGAGTTGAACAATATGTTGCCTATCTCCCTCTGCAAGAAACCAACTGGTCTGTGTCTCTGGTGATTCCTCGTGAGAATATTGAATCCCAACTGCAACTCCTGGATGGCATCGCTTTTGTGATCTTAGCCTTGGCAGGGATGCTAATTGGGGTATTGGTCTATGTGCAATCCTTTGAGCAGTCCCAACTGAGGAGATCCAAACTGGCAGCCGATGCTGCCAATCAGGCGAAGAGCGAGTTTTTGTCCAACATCAGCCACGAACTTCGTACTCCCCTCAATGGTATTCTCGGCTATGCTCAAATCCTCAGCCGTTCTACGACCTGGGCTGAAAAAGAACAGCGAGGTATTCAAATTATTTATCAGTGTAGTTCTCATCTGCTAACGCTGATTAACGACATTCTAGATTTGTCTAAAATCGAAGCCCACAGATTGGAACTCTATCCCACACCGATACATTTGCCTACTTTTTTGCAGGGTGTAGTTGAAATTTGCCGCGTTCGGGCAGAACAAAAGGGACTGGAGTTCATCTATGCACCAGATGCAAACTTACCCGAAGCGATCTGCGCTGATGAAAAACGGCTGCGTCAGGTTTTGATTAACCTGTTGGGTAATGGCACTAAGTTTACCGATCAAGGCTCGGTGACTTTCAAAATTGAAGTCTCACAGCTTTCCTCATTCGCAGAATTATCCAATGCCCCAGCAATTTGCGTTCGCTTCACGATCGCAGATACTGGGGTGGGCATCGCGCCTGCTCAGATTGAATCAATTTTCAAACCATTTAAGCAAGTAGGCGATCGCACTCGTCAAACTGAAGGCACCGGGCTGGGTTTGTCCATTAGCAGCCAAATCGTCGATCTCATGGGTGGACAGATTCAGGTCAAGAGCCAACCTGGTGTGGGCAGCAACTTCTTTTTTGAGGTAAAGTTGCCGCTAGCAATGGATTGGATGAAGAAAAGCGCGGCCCCATCAGGTCGCACTATTATTGGGTATGAGGGCGATCGCCGCACTGTGTTGATCGTCGATGACCATTGGGAGAACCGTTCTGTACTAGTAACTCTATTGGAGCCTCTAGGGTTTGAACTGGTAGAAGCCCAGGATGGTCAAGCAGGACTGGCAAAAGCTGCCGCCCAACCCGATCTGATCATCACTGACCTGGCGATGCCAGAGATGAATGGCTTTGAGATGCTGCAAAAACTGCGAAGTGATGACATGCTGAAACATCTGAAGGTGATTGTCTCTTCTGCTTCTGTGTCTGATATTGACCGTCAGCAAAGTACTGAGGCAGGTGGAGATGATTTCTTAGCCAAACCCGTGCAGGTGGATGAGCTATTCAAAATGCTGCAACACCACCTCGATCTGACCTGGATCTATCAACCTGCTAAAGTCCCTTGCCTGCCCTCCCCAAGTTCAACGCTCTCAGCTTTCCTTGAGCATACAGACAAGGTTCTCCCCGATCGCACCCAGCTACACAACCTGTTGGAGCTAGCGCGCCAAGGACGGCTCAAGAAGTTGATCGAGACAGCTAAACAGCTGGAGGCGCAGAATCCAGCGACCCAGGCTTTTGTGGAGCAAGTGATTCAACTTGCCCAGACTTTCCAGGCTGAAAAGTTGGAACACCTATTGGAACACTTGTTCCAATCATCTACCTAACAGCCAACTGGCTTTAGAATAGCGGGAATTTGGCACTTTGCTCCCCCTGATCCAACCTATGAGCGAGCATCACTCCTTTGAGCATTTTGCTTACATGACCTATGGTATCTCACAACTCTGCACTCATCCTCATTATTGATGATACTCCCGCTAATCTGAATGTCATTTCTGACGCCTTAACCGATGCTGGGTTTGAAGTAGCGATCGCCACGACTGGAGAACGTGCCCTCAAACAACTACAACACCCATTGCCTGATTTGATCTTGTTAGATGTGATGATGCCCGGAATAAGTGGTTTTGAACTCTGCCGCCGCTTAAAAGCCGATGTGAAAACCCAGGATATTCCCATTCTGTTTATGACGGCTCTTTCCGACACCGAGAACAAAATTAAGGGGTTTGAATTGGGGGCCGTCGATTATATTACCAAACCCTTTCAGGAAACTGAAGTATTGGCACGAGTCAAAACTCATTTGCACCTGCGGAACTTGACTAAAACCCTGGAGCAGCAGGTTGCCTACCGCACGGCTGATTTGACTCAGACATTACAAGACCTCCGATCCTCTCAAATGCATCTGGTACAAAGTGAGAAAATGTCTGCCCTAGGCAACTTGGTAGCAGGGGTAGCGCATGAGATTAACAATCCTGTTGGCTTTGTCAGCGGCAATCTCAACCATATTGAAGCTTACCTCAAGGGTTTATTACATCTTGTTGATCTCTACCAACAGCACTGTCCCCACCCAACGCCGGTCATTCAAACGGCAATTACGGCAATCGATTTGGAGTATTTACAAGCAGACGTTCCCAAGCTGATTCACTCTACCCAAGAGGGAATTCGGCGGATTCGCGAGATCAGTGTCAGCCTCCGAACTTTTTCCCGAACCGACAGCGATCGCCCTGTCCGCTTTAACATTCACGAAGGCATCGACAGTACGCTGCTGATTCTCAAACATCGTCTCAAAGCCAACGAGCGCCAACCAGAGATTCAAGTGATGAAAGAGTATGGTGCTCTGCCTGAAGTTGAAGGTTATGCTGGACAACTCAACCAGGTATTCATGAATCTACTGGCAAATGCGATCGATGCACTGGAAGGCTCCAATCAGAGACGTAACTTTGAGGAGATTCAAGCAAACCCCAACAAAATCACTATTAAAACTGAACTATCTGAAGATAGCCAATCTGTTGTGATTCGGATTCAAGATAATGGCATAGGCATGACCAACCTGGTGAAACAAAAGATCTTTGATCATTTATTCACTACAAAGAGGTGGGCAAAGGCGACCGGGTTACGGCTTGGCGATCGCCCATGCCATTGTGGTTGAAAAACATGCTGGAACGTTGGCAGTCAACTCAGCACCTAACCAAGGAGCAGAGTTTGTCATCACGATTCCCATTCTATCGAGGGCTGTAGAAGTCCTTTAAGCGGCGATCGCTACCGTATACCAATAGAAGATTGTCAACAACTCCGGGCTGAAGCCACGGAGCTTGCAGTTCAAGTTCCCGTTTCCGAGCAGACCGCAATAGGCACATTGACTGATGCCCTTTATATATTTTTGCAAGGAGCGCTATGCTCATCCCTCTCTCCCAGAAAACCGAGGTTTCCAAAACTGTTACTCCTGTAGTGCGTAGCCTTTCAGGTTGTGCCTTT
>JAAUOQ010000278.1 GCA_012034795.1 Leptolyngbyaceae cyanobacterium CRU_2_3 | reverse complement strand
TCAAATTAGGACCTGATTGTGAATTTGAAGGCGATTCGCTACGCGCACACCTGGTTTTGCAGGAGCTGATCTGGCTAACTTGGTTAACGAAGCAGCCCTTTTAGCGGCGCGCAATCGTCGGACAGAAGTCACACAAGCTGATTTTGCTGAGGCGATTGAGCGAGTAGTAGCAGGTCTAGAGAAAAAGAGCCGCGTGCTTAATGATAAAGAGAAAAAGATTGTGGCCTACCACGAAGTGGGTCATGCCATGGTGGGTGCGTTCATGTCTGGCACCAGTCAGCTTGAGAAGATCTCAATTGTGCCTCGCGGCATGGCGGCTTTAGGGTACACCCTACAACTGCCGACCGAAGATCGGTTTCTCATGAGCCAGGAAGAGCTTCAAGGTCAGATTGCTACCTTGTTGGGAGGGCGATCGGCTGAGGAAGTTGTGTTTGGTAGTATTACCACAGGAGCGTCGAATGATCTGCAACGGGCGACTGATCTGGCAGAACGCATGGTAACGACCTATGGCATGAGCAAGGTATTAGGTCCACTGGCGTATCAGCAAGGTCAGCAAAACCAGTTCTTGGGCGAGTCGATGAACCCACGCCGGTTGGTGAGTCCCCAGACCGCAGAGGCGATCGATCAAGAGGTAAAAGCCATCGTAGAAACTGCCCACCGGCAGGCACTAGATATTCTCAATCAAAACCGAGAACTATTGGAAACCATCTCCATTAAATTACTGGAAACAGAAGTGATTGAAGGCGATGAACTCCGTAGTATGCTCAATCAGGTTCATGTGGACAATGGTGGTGTTCCAGCAGACAAAATTACGGCAGAAGTCTAGGTCGTGCCCTAATCATTTCATTTGTTTGAGTCTTTAAGGTGAGTTGGGAACAAGCAGTTGCTCCCAAACTCATTTATTTCGTTATAGTACGATCGGTTCTCTCCACACACTCATCAGCAACCTATGAATCTTCTAACACAATTTCTCCATTTGGTAGGGTCGGGCGCAGTAGCCTATATTACGGCTCGCAACCTGCGCGATCTGCGGACTCGTCCAGATATGCTGGCTGGGTTTCAATTGGCTGAATCTGGTTCTGTGCCCCTTCTGGAAGCGCTGAGGGATCGGGCGATCGCCGAGGGTGACAGTTGGCTGGCTGAAAAACTAGAGCGTCATGCTCAAGATGAGCGCCGCCACGGTCAGATCTTTGCTCATGCCTTAAAGCAGCTTGACAAGCAAGTGATTGATTTCAAGACTCTTCCCAAAGAAACGCCCGATGGTAAGCCCGATGAGCGTCGCCGTAGCCCCTTTTTCGAGGCGTATTTCCAGGGCTATTCCCAAGCCGACCTTGCACCTCAGAACATTGACTGGCTGCTGTTCTTTGCCAGCACTCACATTTTGGAACTGGATGCCAACAAAGATTTTGCACGGATGGCAACTGCACTGCCTGAAGGGGATGTAGCCACTGCTAATTTGAAGAAGGGCTTGATGAGTATCGCCAAAGATGAGGAAAGTCATGCGGCTTATTTGCTAGAAGCCCTGCATCGGCGCTTGCCTTATGGTGAGGTGACGGCGCTTGTAGACAATTGGCGGACTCGTAAAGTAGAAGCGATGATGGCAATGGTGTCCAACCTGCTGCAAAAGGGTGGCAAACTGCCATCTATGGCTCAAGATGGCATCCCTATCGAAATGTCTGATCCCTTGGCAGAGGGTTTGCAACCCGCTAGCAAGACCAATTTAGTAGCGGTGTAATATTTGGAGATGGAGAGTGAGCGATCGCTCACTCTTCCCAGCAGCAAGCTCTAACCTGTGATTGAAGTCAATAATTTGCAGAATTTGCTACTACTAGACTGGGTGAAATATTTCGCCCGTTCCTGCAAATCGTCGTCTCAGCACCCATAATTTTTGCTTGTGTTGCTTATGCGATCGTTCCTGTCTCTACTTCTGGTTTCATTTGTGGCGGCTGCTTGTAGTCCTACTCCAACGGTTTCGACTCAAGCGCCTATTGCCCCACCCGCTTCTGCCAGTCCAACCCCCACTACAACTCCCACTCTTACAGCAAATCCAACAGGCAATTCGGCAAGCGCACCTAAAAAGTTAATTAGAACAGCGCCTCTCTCGCCCACACCCATCCGGATCACCGTAGCGGATTTACCCCAGCCCTTTGCAACCGATAGCGCTTCTAAATCTCCTAATGTCGTAGGGATTCCGGCTAACCCTGTCTTAAAAGTTCCGGCGGGATTTACGGTCAATGTGTTTGCTGAAGGTCTAGATCGCCCACGCTGGCTAGCACTGACTCCAGCCGGAGAAGTGTTAGTAACAGAAACACGACAGAACCAGATGCGGTTGTTGAGCGATCGCAATCAAGATGGGGTAGCTGAGGTTGACCAGGTTTTTGCAACCGCTCAAAACAGTCTGAATATCCCGTTTGGCATGGCGTTTGCAGGAAATTATTTCTTTTTAGGCAATACCGATGCTGTGTTGCGCTTTCCCTATCAGTCAGGTCAGCAGCAGTTGATCGGTAGAGGTGAGAAGATTGCGAATCTGCCAGGTGGCGGCTACAACCAGCATTGGACACGCAACGTTATTGCTGCACCAGATGGAAAAAAGCTCTATGTTTCAGTTGGCTCACGTTCCAATGCCGATGAAGAAGAACTGCCGCGCGCCTCTGTGCAAGTGATGAATTTAGACGGCTCTAATCAGCAAATTTTTGCTTCAGGGTTGCGGAATCCTGTGGGTTTGGCCGTCCAACCGGCAACAGGCGAGCTATATGCTACGGTCAACGAACGAGATGGGTTGGGAGATGACCTCGTACCTGACTATTTCACACGGGTACAGCAGGGTGGATTCTATGGCTGGCCCTATACTTATCTGACGAGCGATCGCCTTGATCCTCGTCAAGTCGATAATGGCCGCAGTCGCAATCCAGGACTGGCCGCCCGAACTCTGACTCCAGATGTGCTGTTTCAATCGCACTCTGCGGCTTTAGGGGTTCAGTTTTACGAGGGTAATACCTTCCCAGAGCGCTATCGTAATGGAGCTTTTGTTGCGTTTAGAGGCTCTTGGAACCGTAGCCAGGGTACAGGTTACAAGATCGTGTTTGTGCCATTTGGAACAAATAACCGTCCTACTGGACAATATGAAGATTTTGTCACAGGTTTTCTAACTGAGCCTGCTGTGCCTACAACTTGGGGTCGTCCTGTAGGAATGTTGGCTCTGCCCGATGGTAGCCTGCTGTTCACCGAAGAAGCAAATGGACGGATCTACCGGGTTCAATATCAAGGGAATTAAAGTGTAAGAGTACCCGAACAAGCTTGATCCTATGCAAACTCAAGGCTTTCATCATGTAGCCATCATTTGTTCTAACTACGAAAAATCCAAGCATTTCTATGTCGAAATCTTGGGATTTCCAGTAATTCAAGAAACCTTCCGGGCGGCGCGGAATTCCTACAAATTAGATCTAAAGGTCGGAGAACACGACGCGATCGAGCTATTCTCTTTCCCCCACCCCCCTCAAAGACCTGGCAGCCCTGAAGCCTGCGGTTTAAGACACCTATCGTTTGCAGTAGCGGATCTCGCTCAAGCGATCGCTGATTTGCAATCTCAAAACATTGAAGTAGAACCCATACGATTAGATAATATCACTGGAAAACGGTTCACCTTTTTCAAAGATCCAGACGGTTTACCCTTAGAAATTTATGAAGCTTGAGAATCTTTAGACTCTAAGTTGCTCAAGTCTTCTAACGTATTGCAATTAAATAGCAGGGTTGGCTGAGATAAAGCTAATTCTTGTACAGTCTTATGCTTTAACCAATGTTGAAACGATCGTCCTCCCTGCTCAAAAAAAGTCTCTAAGCTTGATCGACAATTCACTCGATAAAAACCGCACAATGGCTCCCACCAACCTTCTGGATTTTTCGGTAAAAAGGCGATCGTTTTTTCATTGGCATATTCCAACTCAGATGCCCAAGCTTTTAAAACGTCTGCTCTTAAATTCGGTAAATCACAAGCAAGCAGCAGCACCCATTCAGTTTGCATACTGGTTAACCCCTGAGCAAAGCCTTTCAGCGGAGTCTGGGAATTTGCCTCTCCAGGGATAGGAGTTTCCTGAATTAAATGAACTCGTTGATCAATCAGGGCTTGATACCGCTCAACCCAAGGACTCACAATATAAACTGACTCAGTACATTGCAAAGCAACTCGACAAATGTATTGAATCAAGGGCACTCCTGCGATCGAAATCAAGGCTTTATCTCGTCCCATCCGAATACTTAACCCACCTGCCAAAACAATCGCACTCAAATTATTTTTAGTACTATTCATAAAAAGCCTTGAATCAATTGATGCCGTGCCTTTTCAGGTTCCTAAGCTAGGATTCAATACAGAACTTTTATTTCTCCTCGGCAGTATCTTATGGCTGATCTCATACCTCAAACTCTAACCATTGCTCAGCTAGGCAATCCGGTTCTGCGTCAGATTGCTCAACCGATCGACAACGTTCATGATCCCTCAGTTCAAGCACTAATTGACAATTTAATGGCAACGCTCCTTAGCTCTAATGGGGTGGGAATTGCTGCCCCTCAAGTGGCTGCTCCTGATCAATTACTGATCGTGGCCTCGCGTCCCAATCCCCGGTATCCCCATGCGCCAGAGATGGAGCCAACGGTGATGGTGAATCCACGATTGCTCAGCCATTCTCCAGAGAAAGTTAAAGATTGGGAGGGATGCTTAAGCGTTCCGGGCATTCGCGGACTGGTGCCGCGCTATCGAGCGATCGAGATTGAATACACCCGCGCCGATGGAACTAGCCAGCACCAAACCCTGACCGATTTTGTTGCTCGCATCTTTCAACATGAGTTCGATCACCTCAACGGTCAGGTCTTCCTCGATCGGGTTGAAAGCGTTCAAGACTTAATCACCGATCAAGAATACCTCACGCGAGTTTTACCTGCTGCTCTAGGTCAGCAATCCTAAGCCGCTATCCCCACTTCCACGTTGCGATCGCCCGCATTGCCATATAGGCCGATAGCCCAATCAAAAAGATACGAAACATTAAATTGACAGTCTGATCGGGCAGTCGGGGCAACAGCCTGCTGCCCACCTGTGCTCCAAAAATGCCTCCTAATCCTAGACAAATACCCGGAATCCATAGGACATTGTGATTCCAGGCATGTTGAGCCAAACCGGAAATGGCGATCGCGACAATTGCCCCCAGACTGGTTCGCACGGCAGACTTGATTCCCTCTGCCAAAAACAGCATTTGCAACGGCACCATGACAACACCGCCACCCACGCCAAACAAACCGGAGAGAACGCCTGCTAATAGACCTATTCCAGCAATCGGTAGCAATTGAGTTGTTTGAGAGAACGGGTCATCCTCAGTGAACTCTTTCTCAGCCGACAGCTTGTCAGCCGACAGCTTGTCAGCCGACTGCTTGCGCTTCAACTGCTGCTTCAAGTGGATCAGATAAATCGTCACGAGCAAAAGTCCAGCGAAAGCTAGAGAGAGGAAGGCATCGGGGATGCGATCGCCCAACCAAGCCCCTACTTGAGCGGTAAAAATTCCGAACAGCGCCAACAGCATGGATACCCGCCAGTTCAGTTCGCCTGCCCTTAAGTTGCGAATGCTCCCAGAAACTGAACTGAGGAATACGCCCACCAGACTGGTAGCAGTCGCCTGTACCAGTGGGACATTAAATACGGTCAAGGCTGGAACCATCAACAATCCGCCTCCAATCCCCAACAGTCCTGATAAGGTTCCAGTAAATGTGCCAATTAAAAATAGTAAAGCCCAACCTGAAGGGGTTTCTAGCATCAACCTCAATACGTGACACAACCAAACTCGCCTTATCTTCTCGTAAAAAGGACTCTAAAACCTGTGCAAATGTCAACAACTCTGGGCTGAAGCCACGGAGCTTGCAGTTCAAGTTCCCGTTTCCGGGCAGACCGCAATAGGCACATT
>JAAUOQ010000006.1 GCA_012034795.1 Leptolyngbyaceae cyanobacterium CRU_2_3 | reverse complement strand
AAAGCCCCAAGCGCCATATTTTCCATCTCAGCGGCAAGCGGTTCTCGTTAGACGACTCAGACTGGAAGGCACACCCAAAAATCAGCTTGTGTTGATTGGGCAAGACCTTGACCAGGACACACTGATGCAGCAGTTGCAGGCTTGCATTTGCCTGCCTTCTGTGAATCGAGGGAAAGGCTTCGGAAAATAAGCTAGTTCATGGCTGTCATTCCCGCCGAACCCTCTTGTCTGGCTTGCCAGACTCTCGCCGGTACCATTAGTGTCCCTGGTGGGCTAATCTTGGAGACAGATTACTGGGCTGCTGATCACTGCATGGGTGCATTCGGGGTAGGATCGATAGTGGTCAAAACGAAAGCCCATCGTCCGAATCTCTGGGAATTGACTGTCGAAGAGTCAGCATCTTTGGGAGAGGTGTTAAAGACACTCTCTGGCGCAATGGTGCGAGCGCTTGGGGCTGAGCGCGTTTACATTAGCCTTTGGGTTGACCAACCCCCGTATCATGTGCATTTTGTCCTCCAACCCCGCTATCCAGAACCGACAGAAGATGGATTAAAGGGTTGGAGGTTACAGCAGGCTCGTCTGCAACAGGGCAGCCCTAACCCGCAGCAGATGGCAGAAGCTGCCAAGAAAATTCGGACCTATCTACAGTCTTCTCTACAATCTTCTTTACAGTCTTACTGCTGAGACAGGCGCTTCACTTCTGTGCCTACTAGAAGCTGATGCGCCTCTGTCAGGAACTGAGGAATTTGACCCGCATGGGGACTGTGGGCAAGGCACTGGCTCAAGTCCAGAGTATGGGCTTGGTCGGCTTTGGCTCCCGGAAACCAGTGTCCAGCATTGGTTAGGAGATTGTACCGCATCCGGCAGTAGTCCAGCATGTCATAGGCGATCGCCAGATTGCGGAGCCACAAATGACCGGAATATTCACGCCACCTGGCGTTTCGTGGGGCTGAGGCAAGCCAACATGCCAGGTGTGGAACCAGGTTTCTCCGAGTTTAGCGATCGCCGCTTGTTCTAGACGCTCAATGATAGGGGGCAGAATTTCATCGGCGCGATCGAGCAGCACTAGTGTTTTCAGGTGTTCTTCTAGATCCTCTGGACGAGATGCGCCAATGCTCAGTGTATGGACTTGGGGGTGGCTCAGGCAGAATAGATCGTTAAACACCATGGGGCTAAGCGGGTAGCATAAATCCACCAGTTTTTGGGGCGGGGTATAAAGTTTGCCTCCTTTGTCGGAAGGGCTGATGATAAACACGCCCAGATCATGCCGGTGGGCAGCCTCGATCGCCGCCCAGTTAAATTGGTTAATGTAGTACCAATGTAGGTTGACATAGTCAAACTGGTTCGTGTCGATCGCTTTCACGATCACATCAGTAGGTCCATGAGTGGAAAAACCAGCATGGCGAATTCGCCCCTGTTGCTGAAATTTACGGACTACATCCAGGCAGCCACCGGGTCGGATACACTGGTCTAAGGTTTCAAGGGTGTTGATGCCGTGCAATCCTAGCAAATCAATGTAATCTAGTTTGAGATTTTTGAAAGATTGCTCTAAAGTGGACTCAAATTCTTGGGCATTATAGGTGGGGACTATCTTAGTCTGGACAATCATTTGGTCTCGCGGCAAAGTCGGCAGGATTTCACCCAGTTGTAGTTCTGAGCTACCATATCCCCTAGCAGTTTCGATATGATTGATGCCAACCTCTAATGCTTGTCGAATGGTGGCTTCTAGGTTTGCCTGACTGTCAGCAGGAATCTCCCGCAGTGGAACATCTTGCCATCTGTGTTGATAGCGCATCCCTCCGCAGGAGAACACTGGCATGGATAACTCTGTACGCCCAAATCTTCGGTATTGCATAGTGCTTTGGATGATTGACTTTAAGCGAATCTGTTTTGCTTTAATTGACTCAACCCTTTACAAAAGTAGCAATAATAAAGTTAGCTAAACTTCACAGGGTCAGCAATTGCTAGCCAATAGGCCGCTCCCCACGGTTCCTAGCCCCCTGATTTTCCAGTAAAACGTCACTACTTCTGCATCCTACTCCACGTCTGTTTTAATCACCCAGAAACGCTTTAAAGATTGCTTGATGCTTCGCTGGGAAGACAAGACAACGCCTCAAAAAAGCTAATTTACCTCAGCAGGTACCTTTGCCCCAACGGTGCCTTGTTCCCGTAGTTTTATAAGTTCCCTAGGTTTTATGGATATTTCAGACCTTGACGATTTAGAAAATTCAGTCCAGGATTTGCTCTCCTTGGCGAAAATAGAACTGGAGGAGAAGCGCTTACAGCAGCAGCGCGATGAACAAATCCAACAGGAAACCTACAAAATTAGACAACGGCTAGAGCCTCTACTGGCGCAAGTTGAACAAATGCTGGTACAGCTTACCTCAGAAGATTTTGTGGATAGCATCACTCGACAAAAGCTCGATGAAAAAGCGGCTGATCTCAAACAAAAGCTAGCCGACGCGCCATTACTAGCAACTCAAACCATCGATCGCCAAATGCTTCTGAATGAAGAACGTTTGCTAGATGAGCGTCTCACTGAGCAGACCAATCGCTGGCGGCAGGCCCTCAAAGCTGATCTTCTAGAAATGATTTCAGAACAAGAAGATTTCTTTAGTGCCACAGATGCTTCGATCGCCGTTCGAGCTTATGCCCATGACCTGAAAACCATTGGCGCATTAGAAGAAGTAGTGGACGCCCTAATTGCTCGAATTAATGAAAACAGTGAAGAAGGGCCGGTCGCACGACTGCGAGGCAGCCATGAGCAAACTTTAACTTTTATCTACAACAAAGCTCTGGAAAATCGTTCACGGGTGGAACGTGCCCCTGATGTGCAGCCTAGGGTTCGTCACCGCACCTCGGAAAAGCGACCGAATCCCTATGGTGCGCTAGAAGGCAAAGTCGTTATTTTTGGTGGGCACGATCGCTTAGAAACCATCATTCGCAATCGCTTACGAGATTCTGAAGTGGACTTGATCTGGTGTACTGCTCAAGCAGGCCCCCAAATTGCTGGACAAGCCGAAAGCCATATTCCCAGCGCTGATCTGCTCCTAGTCATTACTGGCTATACCAGCCATAAGCTGACGGATAAGGCGATTCAGGCGGCGCAAAGAGCTGCTAAGAACGTTGAGATGGTTAATACTACCGGCGTAGTCCGAGTTTTGGAAGCGATCGAATATGGCTTGAAGACCCAGTTATTAGCCCGCCGTTTGAAGAGTCACTACTCAAAACCAGCGTGAAATCTCTATAGGTGAGGCAAAGTATAGGCTCAGCAAAAAGGGTGAGCAACGCTCACCCTTTCTGGATAATCTTTTGGATTACTCCATCAGCCTACTGGGTGCTAAAACTCTCTGACACTGGGTTGTCCATCTTTGATTTCACCGATCAAGATCAAGGTGGCAACCCCCACAAACAATCCATTTTCCAGAACGCCTGGAATGTTATTGAGAGTTTTCTCTAACTCGGCAGGATTGTCGATCGCATCAAAGGTGACATCCAGCACCATGTTGCCTTGATCCGTAATCACTGGCCCGTCTTTTTTCACACCCATGCGGAGTTCGGGTTTACCCCCCAATTTTTCGAGTGCCCGTGTTACAGGAGCCACGGCTAACGGCAGGACTTCCACAGGTAGGGCAAAGGTAGAACCCAACCGATCGACCATTTTGCTGCTGTCTACAACGACAATAAATTCTTTCGCTAGAGAATCGATAATCTTCTCACGGGTGTGGGCAGCCCCACCGCCCTTAATTAAATTTTTCTGTGGATCGACTTCATCGGCTCCATCAATGGCAATATCGATGGTTTCAACTTCATCTAGCGTCGTTAACGGAATGCCATATTTTTGCCAAAACGGAGGCTTGAAAGGAAGTAGGAATCCCTTTAATATCTTTGAGTTCACCCGATTTAAGGCGATCGCCCAAAAACTGAATGGCAAAGGCAGTCGTGGACCCAGTTCCCAATCCCACGACAGAACCCGACTGCACCCGCGCAGCGGCGACTCTGCCAACCTCTTGCTTCATCACCTTAACGGGATCAAGTCCTTCCGTCATTACACCAACTCCTCAGACACTGACTGAAGTTTACAGTTCCATACTGCCATACTCCTGTAACAGCAAGCGGTGCTGCCTCATCTAAGCTTTTTGCTTTATCTACGCTATAGACTGCTAGCTACTGAGAATTTTGATAGTATCGCTGATCGTAATATCCCTCATAAGCAGCGCGGGGTTTGAGGGAGCGAGATTCCCAGTCTTCAAGCGGTTCCGCGCCTTCAGGTAATTCTGTGTTGGGAGTTTCGTCTGTTGATCCAGAACCGTTTTCCTCTGAAGGAGATGAAAAAATGCTGGGATCATCGAATTGAATGTCGGGTAGAGACGAAGGATCAGTGGGTAACAACGGTGCAAGAGAGTCGGACGGAGTAGTCTCAGTTGAGTTTGGATCGAGAGTGGGAAAATCTGTTGAACGAGGGTTATTGAAGCGATCGCGCTCCATCCGCCAGCGAGCAATGGCATCTTGGGCTTCACCGTAAAGCACCCGTCCAGAATAAATTTGCGCGGCCAAGTCGATGGCGGCGGTCCAATTTCCAGTGTTGGCCAAAGCGTTAGCCCGATCTAAGATGGGCTGATCAGCCGCAACTTGAGCTTTGACAATTAGTTGGTTCTGCCAGTCATTAACCCTGTCTTGAGCCTTGGCATAAAGCGCCCGACCTGGCTGGATCTTTCTGGCCCAGGCGATCGCCTCTGTGAGATTATCTTGCTTGGATAGGGCAACTGCCTGATCTAATAGCGGCTGATCTTCGATCGTTTCAATTTGGTCTTGCCAGGCAGCAATTAAGTCCTGTGATTTGGCTCGCAGAGAACGCCCTAGAGCAATTTTGCTGGCTTCGGCGATCGCGGCCTTTAACGCTGGAATCTGCCCTGATTTAGCCACTTGTTGGGCACGCGCCAGGTAGGGTTGGTCTTCTATCCGCTCTATTTCACCGACCCAGTAGGAAATCAACGTTTGAGCTTGCCCATAACGAGGACGAATCGCCCGAACTTGTTTGGCTTGAGCGATCGCCAATTGCAGGGTGGCCCGTTGTCCTAACGCTGCCGTGGCCGTGGCATATTGAAGCTGAATCAAGTCTTTAAGCTGGGCCTGCCAATTTTTCTGGTGAGTTTGGGCTGTGCCATAGAAGGGGCTATTAGGCTGCACCTGACCGATGGCCGCGATCGCTTCCTGGAGATCCCAAATTTGGTTCAGCGAAGGCAACCAGCGAGAGTTCATCCGACCGACCCGGCGATAAGCCCCACCAAACTGGAACAGTTCGGCAATTTCTGGGGTAGAGTTTACCCCCTTGGGCAAGCTTAGCAATGCGGTAGCAACCGTAGTGTTGCCCTGTTTCCATTGTCCAATGCTCATGCTCAACAGTTTGTGGCTCCACTGTTTCATGTGACTGCGAGCCTCTACATTTGCATAAGTATTGGCAGGGACTTGTTGTGACAGGGCGATCGCTTGCCCCAATTGCGACGCTTCCCCCGTAGCTGCCATTTTTGCCTGGTTGAGGGCTTGCCATGCCTGTTTCTCGGCTCCAACCTGCTGTGCTAGGGCAGCAGATCTTTTCATCCAGTCGTCGGACTGGGAGTCATTCAGTAAGGCAATTTGTTTGTAGGCCTCATCCCATTTTTGCTGCTTCATGGCAACTTGAGCTTGGGTGGCGATCGCTTCTCCCGCTTGCCAGTGCTTTCGCCAACGGGCTACTGTTTTTTGGACATCGGTATAAATTTCCGTATTTTTGGGAATATGGCTGATAATGGCCATCGCTCCTTTCAGGTCACTTTGCTCGATCTTGGTGCGAGCAATTTGAAACAGATGCTTTGACCATTCCTCGCGGAGCTTTTGAGCCTCTCCTTGTAAGGGGTGATCATCATCCCATTGCTTGACTAGATTCAATCCGGCAATCAGTTTGGATAGCTCACCCGATCGCCCAGCCTCACGGGCACAGTAAAGCCGTTCCCCATCTAACGTTAACTGAGATGGATTGCTGCAATTGGGCGGCGGCGGCAGCGTTACTAGCCACAGCAGTGCAGATGTGCCCATTCCCCCCAATATGCCTAAGATCGTTAGCCAAACCAGTGTCCAGAGCCAAGGTTTGGGTTTGGGAGAGGCAGGTTTGTCTGGGGAAAATGAGATACCAGAATTTTGATTTTTGCTCTGATTTTTTCTAACGTGCTTTTGTTTAGCTTGCTGTTCAGCCATGAAACCCCACCCAAGTCCACACCATTTTAAAGCGATATTACAAAGCGATGGCTGTCGTCAATCAACAGTAGCTCAACAGACGAAAAGATTCTGCAAAAGATTCTTTAGCCCGGTATGGGGGGGAAGGTTCGCGCAGTGCATCTTCTCCAAAAAACAGCAAATTTGACACCCAACCGTTTACGAGGTCCAGTTTGTTAGATTTAGTAAACCACATCACTCTACTCACCACCCCTACGATTGACACCTGCAAGCGGATGTCAAGATGCCTCACGAAAGCGCATTTTTGTGAGGTTGAGTGATACTGGAGGCAATACGCTTTAACAAGTCTCATCAATCATGGATCTTCGAGGGATAGATACGCCAAGTTTAGAGTGGTCTGGAGACTGCTTAGCCATCGGGTTGTTTGAAGATGCTGTCGAGTTGACGGGTTATCTGGTAGAACTCGATCAAAAGCTGTCTGGTACATTGAGCGAATTAATTGCCGAAACGGAATTTAAAGGCAAGGAAGGCAGTAGCGCCGTTACCCGTGTTGGAGCCAATAGTCCCATTCGTAAGGTGGCGATCGTTGGCTTAGGCAAAGCTGAGTCACTCAAACTAGAAAATCTACGGCGAGCCGCTGCCACCGCCGCCCGGTTAGGTAAAAAGGAGAAGGTGAAAAACGCTAGGGTTAAGTTGCCCATCTGGAACAACGATGCAGCGCTCAGCGGGCAGGCGATCGCAGAAGGCATTGAGCTAGCCCTGCATCAAGACCACCGTTTTAAGTCTGACGAAGACAAGGTGCTGAAGCTAGAACAAGTCGAGCTGCTGGGCTTCGGGGGGCAAGAGGCAGCGATCACTCGCGCTCGCCAAATTTGCTTGGGCGTGATTCTTGCCCGCGAATTGGTGGCGGCTCCAGCCAATATTGTCACACCGATTACGATGGCTGAAACGGCCGAAGCGATCGCCCGTGAATACAGCCTGGAGTTGCAAATCCTGGAGCAGGCAGATTGCGAAAAGCTAGGCATGGGAGCATTTTTGGGTGTTGCTAAAGCCTCAGATTTGCCGCCTAAGTTCATCCACATGACCTATCGTCCGGTGGGCACACCTCGCAAGAAGCTGGCGATCATTGGGAAAGGGCTGACCTTTGACAGCGGCGGACTCAACATTAAGGGTGCAGGCAGTGGCATCGAAATGATGAAAACAGATATGGGGGGTGCGGCGGCTACCCTGGGTGCAGCCAAGGCGATCGGCGCACTCAAGCCCGATGTGGAGGTTCACTTCATTAGTGCTGTAACCGAAAATATGATTAGCGGCCGCGCGATGCACCCCGGTGATATTCTCACCGCTTCTAACGGCAAAACCATTGAAGTTAATAACACAGACGCTGAAGGTCGGTTGACCCTGGCGGATGCGCTAGTCTACACCGATAAGCTAGGTCTAGATGCCATGGTCGATCTGGCCACCCTGACGGGAGCCTGTATTGTAGCGCTGGGTGAAGACATTGGCGGACTGTGGACTGCCGATGAAGCGATCGCCACTCAACTTTCCCAAGCCGCAGAGCTAGCGGGCGAGAAGTTCTGGCAAATGCCGATCGAAGAGAAATACTTCGAGGGACTCAAGTCTGTAGTTGCTGACATGAAAAACACTGGACCTCGTGCCGGTGGATCGATCACAGCAACGCTGTTTCTCAAGCAGTTTGTGAAAGACACGCCCTGGGCCCACCTGGATGTGGCAGGGCCGGTCTGGACAGACAAGGAAAATGGCTACAACAACTCAGGTGCAACTGGTTATCCAGTGCGAACGTTGGTGAACTGGGTGCTGAGTTAAACGACCTCTCCTTAGAGATTTCTAGCAGGGTGGGCATAGCCCACCAAAACCGCATCTTCTGGCGGTTGTGGGCTGCACCCCTTACAAAATTCTGGGAGTCTCAACTGAACCTAGGGCAATTTAGGGCTGCACTCATGGTTAGATGAAGGTTAGCACTTTACAAATCACGACAGGACTATGCCGGACACAGCCTACATTTTTCTAGCAGGGGCGAGTCGAGGTGTTGGGCGAGAAGTTGCACACTGTCTGGTCAAGCAATCGCTCAAAGTAAAAGCTTTAGTGCGATCCAATACGGTAAAGGCAGAACTGGAAGCGCTGGGCATTACGGCTGTTTTGGGCAATGCTTTGAATCCCACAGAAGTTGAGCAAGCCATGCTGGCAGAACCGATTTCTGCGGTGATTAGCACCATTGGTGGGGTTCGGGCTGACGAGCAGCGAGTCGATTTTTTGGGAAACAAACATCTGATCGATGCTGCCGTTAAAGCCAAAGCTGAGAAGTTTGTCCTTGTCTCTTCCATTGGCAGCGGCGATTCGGCAGGGGCGCTCTCGTCTCAGGTGTTAGAAGCGCTGCGTCCGGCCTTGCTGGCCAAAGAACAAGCCGAAACTTATTTAGCTGGCAGCGGTTTAATTTACACCATTGTTCGACCTGGGGGCCTAAAATCTGAACCCGCCAGTGGCAATGCGGTGCTTACCCCTGATTCAACGATCGCAGGCTCCATTAATCGGGCAGATGTGGCTACCCTAGTTTGCCAATGTCTGTTATCGCGTAAAGCGAATAATCGAGTTCTGTCAGCCGTCGATCGCCAAATGGTTTATGTCCAGAAAGATTTTGAAATTCTAGACTTGAGCTAGCGTTGGACTAGCCGCGACGCCTCCCTTGACTCTAGACCTCGATCGCCCATTTCTCCGCCAAGCCCTACTCGACTGGTATGCTACCTCCGGTCGAACTTTACCTTGGCGACAAACTCAAGATGCTTATGCCATCTGGGTATCGGAGATCATGTTGCAGCAAACCCAGGTAAAAACGGTCATTCCCTACTATCAACGTTGGCTGACTCAGTTTCCGACGATTGCTGTGCTGGCTGCTGCTGATCAACAGCAGGTCTTGAAGGTCTGGCAAGGATTAGGCTATTATGCTCGCGCCCGCAATTTACATCGGGCCGCGCAGGAAATTATCCAGAAATTTGGCGAACACTTTCCTGCGGATCTGGAAGCCGTACTGGCTCTACCGGGAATTGGGCGAACCACGGCAGGTGGCATTCTCAGTGCCGCGTTTAATCAACCCCTGCCCATTTTAGATGGCAATGTCAAGCGGGTGCTGGCACGGCTGATTGCGCTGGAGAATCCGCCCCACAAAGCCCTCAGCCAGCTATGGCAACTCTCTAGCCAACTGCTTGATCCTGACCATGCTCGTGACTTCAATCAAGCATTGATGGATCTAGGCGCTACCGTCTGCACCCCTAAAAGTCCTGCCTGTCTGCTCTGTCCCTGGCAGCCTGCCTGCCGCGCTTATCAACTCAACCGACAAACCCAACTTCCGATGACCGAAACCCGATCGCCTCTCCCTCACAAGCAAATTGGTGTTGCCGTGATCTGGAACAACCAGGGATTAATCCTAATCGATCGCCGTCGTCAGGAAGGACTGCTCGGCGGATTGTGGGAATTCCCTGGCGGCAAAATTGAGCCGGGCGAAACTGTGGAAGCTTGCATCAAACGTGAGATTCAGGAAGAGTTGGGAATTGAGATTGCCGTAGCGATCGCCTCCTCACCTTAGACCACGGCTACACTCATTTCCGTGTTACCCTCAATGTCCACCACTGCCGTTATTTGAGCGGTGAACCCCAGCCAATCGAGTGTGATGAGATTCGTTGGGTAACATTAGCCGAACTCAATGACTTTCCCTTTCCTCAAGCCAATGTGCAAATTATTGCAGCACTTCAGCAGGGGGGATCGCATTATCTCTCTAGTAATCTTTAAAGACTCAGTAGATCGCAAATGAGTTTTTGGGGCACGCGGCGCGCGGGCGGAAAACCAGGATTTTGAAAGGATTCTTTGGAGCTTTGCGGTCTAATGAGACTTGTTAATTGGTATTGTTACCAGGGCGCACAGATGAAGTAAAAATCTGTCTGTGGCTGAATGTAAAGTCGCCACCTAAATTAGATTATGGGATTTGAATCTCATAAATTGGCAGCTAAATATGGCACTCGAACTACATGTTCCGACTATCAATAGTCCTGAATCCGCGAAATCGTTAAAGCAAACCATTCTCACCTCTCAGCCAGATGCAAATATAGAAATTGATCTGGAAGCTAAAACAGTCACGGTTAACTCGCAGGCTTCTGAAGAAACTTTCAAACAGTTGATTGTAGCTGCGGGACATCACATTACCAATGCCTCCTGACAGGCTTGCTAACGGCTTAACTCTGGGTTGCTAATCCTCCCGACATGTCATCTGTTCTCAAGGTTTCAAACAGATAGGGATTGATTGAACGCGATCGCGTTTATCTAGGGCACTGCGCGTAGAAAGCAGGGTAGGATCATGACTCTACCAGCCCTATCCCCAGGAGACAAATATGCAATGGATGGAGTTAAGCCTCCATACCACCCATGAAGCGGTGGATTGGGTCAGTACCATGCTGGGAACCACTGACTATGCAGGGGATATTCAGGTTACAGAATATTTGCAAGATTTAGGTGGCTCGTCTCCTCAACCCTTGGACTGGGCCTTCACAATCTTCCTGCATTTACCTTACGATTTTCGCGCTAATACCCATGTAGAAGAAATTACGAACCGACTGTTTTCATTACATCGGACAGGCCAAGCTTCCGAACTGCAAACCGTTATCGTTGCTGAAAAACCGAGTCAACTTTCACTCAGTACCCTCCGCCATCAGATTGGTAAGCGGTTCGTCATCTTAACTACCGATGCTATCTATCAGCCTGAAGATCAACCTGAAATAGCAGACGAGATCAGCATCCGGTTAAAGCAGTCTCTTAGTTTTGGGAGCGGTTTGCATCCGACCACCATTGTTAGCCTACAACTGTTAGAGCGGCATATTCTCCCAACCATGCAGGGACTTGACCTGGGATCAGGATCAGGGATTTTGAGTGTGGCGATCGCCAAACTGGGAGCCTCCGTTTTAGCATTAGATAACGACAGCATTGCAGTGCAATCGACTCAAGACGCCGTCCATCGCAATGGTGTAGCGCAGCAAGTTACAGTCATGGAAGGCAGTTTGGGTGGTGGCAGCGACTTGGGGCATTGGATGGGTGGGGAAACGCTCGATCATGTGCCAACGCTGCGGCCCACAGGCAGTTTCGACTTCGTTGTTGCCAATCTTTTAGCTCGTGTGCATATTATCCTAGCTGACGATTTTCGGCGAGCATTGCGCCGGACTGATCTTCACCCAGGGCTACTGATGACCGCAGGGTTTACTACCGACTATGAAGATGAAGTAGCTACAGCCCTAACAAACGCAGGCTTTGAAGCAGTCGATTGTGAACGATTAAATGAGTGGGTGGCACTTGCCTATCGCCTAAAAGCTTAGTCTCACATCTACCGATTTCCCCGTGGATCAAGGCTATCGCGCAAACCATCGCCCAAAAGATTAAATGCCAGCACAATCAGAGTGATCATGAAACCGGGTATGAGAATTGTCCAGGGAGCAGAGAGTGCATAGCCATTGGTGAAAGAGTCCGATAGCATGGTGCCAAGCTCTGGAGTAGGAGGCCTAGCACCCAATCCCAAAAATCCTAAGCCTGCTGCTTCCAACGTAGCTGTGCCCAGCGATAGGGTTGCCTGTACTACCAGGGGTGCCAGGCTAGAGGGCAAGATGTGATACAAGATAATTCGCCAAGGCTTAGCGCCAAAGGCCTGCACAGTTTGCACAAAACCCTGTTCTCGCAAAGTCAAGACCATGCTGCGGGTTAATCGGATAAATTTGGGAATTTCTACAATGCCCACAGCAATCATGACGCTTTGCAAACTAGCTCCAATCACTGTAGCTACGGCGATCGCCAGCAAAATCGAGGGAAACGCCAGCAGAATATCGGTAAACCAACCAATCACCCGCTCTAGCCAGCCCCGGAAGTATCCTGCAATCAGCCCCAGGAATGTCCCAATCAGCAGTCCCAGCCCAACAGAGACAATGCTAATCAGCAGCGAAATCCGAATACCGTACCAGACCAGACTCAGCATATCCCGACCCAAACCATCAGTCCCCAACCAGTAAATCAAGCCAGGAGCTTGCAACCGGGCGGCAAAGTCACGGGCAGTTGCTGGATCGAAAGGACGCAGCACAGGGGCCAAAATGGACAAGACTAGGATAGCGATCGTCAGAGTTAGCCCAATCCGTGCCGAGATAGATTTGAGAAAGCGGCGTTTGGCTTGTTGAAATGAGGACTCTTGAGCGACTAGAGGAGCGGAGAGGGTGTCCATTAGAGGAAATGGGGAGCGTGAAGAAGTGAGAGGATGGGGAATGAGGTTACTTGTATTGAATTCTGGGATCGAGGAAGGCGTAGGAGATATCCACCAAGAGATTGATCAAAACAAAGACGATCGCCACAAACACTACACCCCCCTGGACAACCGGGTAGTCTCGTGCCAGGATGCCCTCGTAGATCCAGGAGCCGATGCCCGGCCAGGAGAAAATTGTTTCCGTCAAAATGGCACCGCTGAGGAGTGTACCGAATTGCAGTCCAATAATGGTGATAACGGGTAACAAGGCATTTTTGAGCGCATGTTTGAGGATAACCCAGCGTTCGATCAATCCTTTAGCCCTAGCGGTGCGAATGTAGTCTTGCGATAGGACTTCTAGCATGGCGCTGCGGGTGATACGGGCAATGATGGCGAGCGGAATAGTTCCTACGGTTACGGCGGGTAAAATCAGATGGGCTAATACATCCAGGAAGGCTGGAAAGTTTAGCCGCAGAATAGCATCCAAAATATAAAAGCCCGTAATCGGCTGAAGCTGAACATTGACGCCTAAACGACCGCTGGGCGGTAGCCAGTGCAAATTGACGGCAAACAGATATACCAGCAGCAACCCTAGCCAGTAGACGGGCATGGATACACCCAGCAGAGAGGTACTCATAGCCAGGTTATCGATCCAGCCATTTTGCGGACGGCCGCAAGGATACCGGCTGGAACACCAAGCACGATCGCCACCAACATGGCAGCCACCGATAGCTCAAACGTGGCCGGCCAACGAATGACCAGTTCCTGAGCGATCGGCACACCGCTCATAATGCTTTTGCCCAAGTCAAAGCGAATCAGCTTGCCCAAAAACGAAAGGTATTGCAACGGCAGTGGCCGATTGAGTCCTAATTGCTCTTGAAAGTACTGAATCTGGTCGGGTGTGGCCCTAGGACCTAACAGCACAACGGCCGGATCGCCAGGGATCATCTGAAGAAACAGAAAGACTAGGAGAGTGATACCTAGCAGCACCGGCACTAGGTCGAACAGGCGTTTGCCAATATAGTTCAGCATGACAATAGTTCAGCATGACAATAGTTCAGCATGACAAGGATAAAAGTGCAAAAGTGCGTGGGTAAAACTCACGCACTCTCACCATGACTATTGTTTCTCGATTTGGTCAAACGGCTCAGTGGAAAAGGGACTGGGTTGCCAGCCTATTAAATTTGCCCGTTGAGCCAGTAGCGGTTCAGAGTGGACAATTGGAATTCGCACGGCTTCTTCATAGATAATTTTGCCTACCTCAGCGTACATTTTGGCGCGTTCGGATTCTTGGCTGGCCTGACGGGCATCTTCTAGGAGTTTGGCAACGCGATCATTTTTCCAATTGCCAATATCCTTCGTCCCACTGGGGCTGAAGTGGTAGTAGAGGAAGTTATCAGGGTCGCCATAATCGCCTGTCCAGCCCATCATATAGGCTTGGAATCCAGGAGCTTTTTGACGATCGGCTAAATAAGCTGCCCAATCTTTGGTATTGAGCTTCACTCGAATCCCGATTGCGCCCAAATCTGCGGCAAAGGCTTCAGCAATGGGTTTGGGCGTCGGATAATAAGGACGCGACACAGGCATGTACCATAGCTCCAGATCAAAGCCATTGGGGTAGCCTGCATCTGCCAGCATTTTCTTGGCTTGGTCAGGATTAAATTCGTACTCCTGAAGGCTAGCATCTTGGTAGGTTTTCATGGAGGGCGGGATGAAGTGGGCGTCTGTGACAGCCAGACCCGACCAAAAGGCCTCGACGATCTGCTGGCGGTTAATCGCCATTGCCACTGCCTGCCGAACCTCTTTCTTTTGAAATGGCTCAAAGCTGGTATTGAGCGCTAGATAGCCCACATTGAACGAGGGGCGTCGTACTTCTTTGAGATTGGAGTCGCCTTGCAGTTCCTTGAGTTGATCTGGGGCAATATCAGCGGTAAAGTCGATACTGCCTGCCCGCATTTCAGCCAATCGAGCCGCGGGTTCCTTAATGGTGCGAAACACCACCTGCTGCATTTTGGGTTCACCCTTCCAAAAGTTGGGATTTTTCTCTAGGATGACGCGATCGCCCAATCGCCACTCTTTCAGCACATAGGGTCCTGTACCCACTGCGGTAGAGCTAGGGGTGCCGTAGTTTGCTCCAGCTTTTTGAATGGCATCTGGACTGGCAATGCCAAAGTAGTTAGAGGCGATCGCGCAGGAAACGCTGAAAATGGCTCTTTCAAAACAAACTGAATTGTTTTGGCATCCACTACTTTGACCGCTTGCAGCAAGGAGTCTGGGCTGCCCTTAAACCCACCAAACAAGCCTGGCCAGATCGCGTAAGTTTTTCCAGCATCGCGGAAGCCCAGGGGATCTTTTTCATCCCACCAGCGATTGACGTTAGCGCGAACGGCTTCGGCATTGAAATCTGTGCCGTCATGAAATTTAACCCCTTCCCGTAGCTTAAACGTCCAGGTTTTGCCGTCGGCAGAGGCAGACCATTCGGTGGCTAGTCCTGGCTCTAGATCAGTCGTACCAGGTTTGAACCGAATCAGGCGATCGTAGATTTGCTCCTGGACGTAACCTGAAGTCGTGTCTTCAAAGTTACCCGGTTCCAGGTTTACCGGATCGCTGCCATTGCCAAACACCAACGCTGTGGTTGGTGCGGCAGCAACGCTAGGACTGGCGTTATTGCCGTTGACAACGGGCGTAGGCTGCTGAGCGCAGTTGGAAAGCGTAATGGTTAAAACAGCGGCAACCGCACATAGAAGCGCTTGCCATGTTTTCAAGCGTCGAATCATACTAAATCATTTCCTTTACTGATATCCCAGGAGGCAATGGGTAACTTGTCTGAGAAGCGAATAGATGAAGCAAATAGATATAGAGTCTTCAAGATTGCACGATTTGATGAAAAGTTTTGTAGCAAAATCCAACTTTTGTCGTAAATCTTTGAGGTAATAGAGCATATTAATACGCTGAACGATCGTTTTAGCCTATCTTTAGAAATAGTCAAAAATTGACAGTTGATGCTGCTGAGTTTAGAAAAACTCCACCCGGCGAATGCTGAAAGTCTTCTTCAGTTTTTCAGTTGTTTTGAACCTGATCCTCCTCTGGGGAGCCTATCAAGCCATTGCTAAAAGAGGTGGACTGGCTTATATTGCTGGGCGCATTACTGGAGCATTTTGCGTTCAAGGCAGGCTGCTGTCCCCTCATACCATTCCCCTTTGTATCTCCGTCGGGATAGCCTGCTTAAACGTTTGCCTATCCACCCCACCGATACTGTACTCCTAGGAGACAGCATCACCCATGAAGGTGAATGGGCCGAGTTGCTGGGAGCGATCGCCGTCAAAAATCGCGGCATCTCAGGAGATACCACTGGCGGTTTGCTGTCCCGACTGGCACCGATCTTAGATGCTGCACCTCAAACCATTCTTTTAATGATTGGTATTAATGATTTGCTGAATCAGCAAAACAGTCCAGCAGAAATTAGCCAGAACTACCACAAAATTCTGGCTCACATTCAAGCACAAGCCCCTCAGACGAGAGTGCTTGTACAAAGTGTTTTGCCTGTGAATGCTCAACTCTGTGGCAGGCAAGTCAGTCAGGAAATTATGGTGGTCAATGCTCAACTCCAGGCATTGTCAAAGGAATTCTCGTATGAATACATTGACTTGTTTCAACAGTTTACCGATCCACAGAATCAACTGGATCAGCAATACACACTAGACGGTGTTCATCTCAATGGTGCAGGGTATTTGCGCTGGCAGCAAATCCTTGAACCCTATCTCTAGCCAAAAACCCTAGCCTCAGTAGATCGAAAATTGGGTTTTTCGATCTACTGAGCTTATGTAGCATTCCCTCACTGGGGTGTGAAATGAATCACCGTCACTTTATCTGGCACCTGGAGCGTGAGTTTATTGCCAACTTCAGTCAGCGATCGAGTTTTGAACTTAAAGCTATCATCGTATTCATACAAGGTTTTGAGCTTATAGCCACTGGGAAGCAAGACATTCACCTGATCATTAGCAGGATTAAAGTTACCCTTGGTGGGATTAAATGCCTCAATTTCTTGCCAGATCAGCAAGAAATAATCATCAGTACTTTTTTGAAGCAGCAAATGATGGGTTGAATTCTGCTTTCCTTCAAAGGTAATATCTACAGGCTTGAGGTCAACTGTTGGCGAAATCCATTGCTTATCTGCTTCAGCCCATTTGCCCTCTTTTAAAAGATTGAGCAGGCTTTGCATAGCATAGTAAGCAGGCTTGGGCGTGAGGGTAAATTGATCCAATCCGTTGATCTTTTGTCCATTCCGTTCAGGACGAATTAACCCCCAGCGATTGGATTCTGGGAGTGTATCTATGAGGGAGTAAACGTAGGTTCTTTTAATCTGCGGCTGTCGGAAAAACTCAGGCAGAAGCACCGACATATATTTGGCGATCGTTTTGTCACTAATTCCTTTCTCACTAGACTGATAACCAATCTCAGTCACATATACGGGCTTTTCCCCAAAACAATCCTTGCCATGATTCAAATGCCATGACAGACTACCTGTTGGAATCAGGAAATAAGGATAATTAGGATAGGGATGAAGATTCCCAGTATCAATCGTTCCTTCTAATGAACCCAGGTCATCGGAGCAATACTTGGTATAGATCAGTGAAGGCATGACAACGGGAAGACGAGCAAGCATTGGATTGCTCTTGATACTCCGATATAGGGCGGATTGATAATTTTTTAGATTCCGAACCCAATTAGGATCGCGCAGTGCCTGGTGATTGTGATTGTCATATTCATTGGGCCCCTCGATCGCTTCCACTAGATCTCGCACCTGAAATTTTTCGTTATCCAGATCAATCACACCGTTAGCGTAATCATCAATGTAAGGAGTGATTTGACTGGCATCAAGGATGTTGTTCTTTCTGGCATTGGGTCCCAAAATAAACCGAATGCCATAATCTCGGAAGAGTTGAGCCGTACGAGACCGAACGTAGGCACGGGATTTCTCTAAAGTGGGATGAGGAATGCCATCTCGCACATGGCGTACCCCCAACCCCCCCAATAGCTCCCGCACATTCTGAGATTTGTCCGCTGTTTCCCAATTTTGCGCGTAGGCAGTGTCCGTGTAGCCCAGATGCATTACAACACCCACCGAGTCTACAAAAGCATCTGCTGCAAAAGGAGTGACGGACTCAGCATGAGTTTTAGAAAAGGGCAGTAACCCCATGAAAATGGTCAGCAATCCAATGGCACTCGCAATGAGAAATAGGTTTTTTGCTTGCAGGCGCGAAGTCCATTGGCGTGAAATCGATGGTTGAGGGATATTTTTTCTCTTCTTCATAACTGTCAAAACAACTGTCAAAACTGTTGAAAGTGATAGACATGACTCTGCTGAAGATGCAAATCCCTGGGTAGCAACGCAGTGTTTATGACTGCAAATGAATGGCTGCAAATGAATGATTGTAAATCTGTAAGACTACCAATGCCCTCAAAGCTAACATAAGCATCTCTGTTGTGATGCAATGTTAGTAATGCAATACGCTCAACTGCGATCGCCCATCTTCAACACAAATCGCCAAGAAAATTGCCAAGAAAATTGCCAATAGAATGGTGAGGCGTCATTGCTGCAATTCGTTAGGATGGATACAGGTTTATCCTTATGCACCTTACTGCAATTGTCATGGTTAAACTCCCTTCTCAGCCTTTGACAACGCTTTTGACAACGCCTC
This sequence comes from Leptolyngbyaceae cyanobacterium CRU_2_3, assembly GCA_012034795.1. Taxonomy (GTDB): domain Bacteria; phylum Cyanobacteriota; class Cyanobacteriia; order Elainellales; family Elainellaceae; genus Drouetiella. Next base: position 6,312 of record JAAUOQ010000006.1, on the reverse strand, counting down.
CGCTGGAAAATGGCGATCGCCTGAACCGTTACGAATTTGAGCGCCGCTATAATGCTATGCCCAACCTGAAAAAAGCCGAATTGATTGAGGGAATGGTCTACATGTCTGCGGCGCTACGGTTCAAAAGCCACGGTCAACCTCATGGTCGGATCATGGCATGGTTGGTCACTTATGAAGCGCTGACTCCGGGTGTTGCTGTCGGTGATGCTCCCACTGTTCGACTCGATTTAGATAACGAACCTCAACCGGATGCAGTCCTGCTGATCACCCCAGAGTCGGGGGGGCAAGCTAGGTTGAGCGACGATGATTATATTGAAGGCGCACCTGAATTGATTGTTGAGATTGCGGCTAGTAGTGTGGCGATCGATCTCCATGCTAAAAACAAGCCTATCGTCGCAATGGGGTGAAGGAGTACATTGTTTGGCAAGTCCTCGATCAAAAGATCAACTGGTTTTATCTAGACCAAGGCGAGTATCTAGATTTAATTGCCGATGACAGTGGGATTTTGCGGAGCCAAACGTTTCCAGGGCTGTGGTTAGCTGCCACAGAGCTATTAGCGGGCAATATGCAGCGTGTCTTGGCAATTTTGCAAGTAGGGCTGCAATCTAACGAACACACTGTATTTGTTCAAACATTAGCCGCCTGATCCATATCAACAGCAACGCCGATCGCCAACTAATTTTTCTCAATTCTCACAAACGATTCGGCCCCCAAGGGACTGGGTTGCCAACCTGAAATGTTGGCACGATGCGCCAGTAGCGGTTGCGAATGCACAATCGGAATTCGGACTGCTTCTTCAAACACGAGCTTGTCTACTTCGGCATAGAGTTTAGCGCGATCGGACACTTGGCTTTTCTGGCGGGCTTCATCCAAGAGCTTGAAGAGGCGATCGTTCTGCCAATTGCCCAGATCCTTTGTCCCGCTGGGGCTGAAGTGATAGTAGAAGAAGTTATCAGGGTCACCATAGTCGCCTGTCCATCCCATCATGAAGGCTTGGAAACCAGGAGGTTTAAGGCGATCGGCTAAGTAGGCCGCCCAGTCTTTAGTATTGAGCCGGGTCCGAATGCCAATTCGGGTCAAGTCTGCGGCCCAAGCTTCAGCGATGGGTTTAGGCGTTGGAAAGGAGGTGCCGTTAATCGGCATATACCAGAGTTCCAGGTCAAATCCATTAGGGTAGCCCGCCTCTGCCAGCAACTTCTTTGCTTTGTCAGGATTGTATTCGTAATCACCCAAACTGGCATCCTGAAATTGCTGCATTGCGGGCGGTGTAAAGTGTCCATCGCTGGTGCCCAATCCTGCCCAAAAAGCCTCGACCAGGGCTTTGCGGTTAATGGTCATAGCGATCGCCTGCCGCACGGCTTTATTAGCAAGTGGCTCGTAGCTAGGATTCAGCGTCAGATAGCCCGTATTGAAGGAGGGGCGGAGGAGTTCTTTGAGGTTGGGGTCGGCTTTAATTTCGCTACGCTGCTCTGGAGAGAGGTTTTCGGTAAAATCAATGGTGCCTGCTCGTAGCTCTGCCAACCGACCCGATGCTTCTTTGAGGGTGCGGAACACAACCTGATCCACTTGGGCTGGGCCGTTCCAGTAATTCGGGTTTTTGTCCAGAACGATGCGATCGCCAATCCGCCATTCTTTGAGCACAAACGCACCTGTGCCCACTGCGGTTGAACTAGGAGTGCCGTAGTCACCTCCAGCTTTTTGAATAGCGGTGGGGCTAGCAATACCAAAGTAACTGGAGCCGATCGCGGCCGGAAAGGCGGCAAAGGGCTGGCTCAACACAAATTGCAGTGTCAGGTTATCTACCACTCTTACCGCTTGCAGCAAAGACTCTGGGCTACCCTTGAATCCGCCAAACAAACTGGACCAAATTTCATAGGTCTTGCCCGCGTTGCGGAAACCTAAAGGGCTGTCCGGATTCCACCAGCGATCGATGTTTGCCCTCACGGCTTCGGCATCCAAAGCCGTACCGTCATGAAATTGAATGCCATCTCGCAGTTTAAAAGTCCAGGTTAAGCCATCTGCCGATGCCGACCATGCCGTTGCTAAGCCTGGAATCAGGTCTGTCTTGCCAGGTTCGGTATCCAGAAGGCGATCGTAGATCTGCATCTGGACTGCAATGGAGTAACCATCGGTAATGTTGCCCGATTCCAAACTCACGGCATCGCTCACCGCACCAAACACTAGTGTTGATGAAGCCGCAGATCCAGATACTTCTGGACTGGAGGGTATTGTAGATTGGGGTGTGCATTGGGTCAGGGCGATCGCCACAACAGTTGCCAATCCCAGAAAAATGGCTGGCCACCCTTTCACTTGCCACCTTTTAAACTGCTTAAACTGGCGAATTTTCATACCATCGATTGATCCGGCTCTCCAGGGAAAGGTAATTCTTTGATACAGTCTTCAAAATAAAGCCTCTCTAGAATAAATCCTGTAGCAACGCTGCCTTTTTCTGACTCGACCCGTCCTACTGGTAATCCTATGGTTTCTCCGATTCTAGATATTCGCAACCTGTTCGTAGAATTTCAGCAGGACGATCGCCTGACTCAAGCTGTCAAAGGCATTTTCTTTGACGTTATGCCCGGCGAAACGGTCTGTGTGGTTGGCGAGTCCGGATCAGGCAAGTCAGTAACATCCCTAGCCATCATGGGCTTGCTGGCTGCTTCGGCAAAGGCCAAAGGCGAAATCTGGTTCCAGAATCCCAGTCAAACTCGCCCCGATCACCAGGACAACCCTATAGATTTGCTGACGTTGCCTCCAGAGGAACGCCGCGCCTATCGAGGTGGGCAGATCGCCATGATTTTTCAAGAGCCAATGAGTTCGCTCAATCCGGTTTATACCTGTGGCAATCAGGTGGTAGAAGCCATTCAGTTGCACGCTGGGGTTTCCCAGGAAGCCGCTTATGCTCAGGCAGTCGATCTGTTCCGTGAGGTGAAGTTGCCTGACCCCGAAGGATGATGGAACGCTACCCGCACCAGCTTTCAGGGGGCAAATTCAGCGGGTGATGATTGCGATGGCTTTGAGTGGTAATCCAGCCCTGTTGATTGCTGATGAGCCGACAACTGCGCTGGATGTAACGATTCAGGCAACCATTTTGGAATTGATGCAAGAGATTCGCGATCGCCGTAACATGGCCATCCTGTTCATCACGCATGATATGGGCGTGGTATCCGAAATTGCCGATCGCGTTGTGGTGCTCTATCGCGGTCAGGTCATGGAAATTGCCAGAGTCTATGACCTCTTTGCCAACCCTAAACATCCCTATACCCAAGGCTTATTGAATTGCCGCCCCCGCCCCAATCAACGACTAAAGCGACTACCCACCGTCTCAGATTTTATGCAGACTCGCGTGGGTGCAAATGGACAGGTAGAAATTATTCCTCAGCCCATGAGTGTAGTCGAACAAAATCCTCGCTTTGCATCCATATCACTCGCAGAACAGAGCGATCGCGCTCAATATTTAGCCCAACAGCCGCCGCTATTATCGGTCAGGCATTTAACGAAGGCATACCTGATCCGTACAGGGCTATGGAGTCGTAAGACGGCGTTTAATGCCATAGATGATGTGAGCTTTGAGGTCTACCCTGGTGAAACTCTGGGACTGGTGGGCGAATCGGGTTGTGGCAAAACGACGCTGAGCCGAGTTCTGTTGCGGTTGATTGAGCCGACCTCTGGCGAAGTTTGGTTTAACGGTCAATCGGTGTTTCAGCTCAACGAATCCGAACTGCGCCACCTGCGGCAATCCATGCAAATTGTCTTCCAAAATCCCTATGGTTCTATGGATCCGCGCCAGAGCATTGGCTCAGCTTTAACAGAGCCAATGGTGATTCACAACATCGGCAGTTCGCCAGAAGAACGACGGCAGAAAGCGATCGCCCTTCTAGAAAAAGTAGGGCTGGATGGCAGTGCAATGAACCGGATGCCCCACGAATTTTCCGGGGGACAGCAGCAGCGTATTTGCATCGCCCGTACCCTCACTTGTAATCCTCGCTTTATTGTCTGCGATGAGTCAGTTTCGGCGCTAGATGTCTCAGTGCAAGCGCAGGTTTTAAACCTGCTGAAAGATTTGCAGCAGGACTTTGGCTTAACTTATATCTTCATTTCCCATGACTTGAGCGTAGTCAAGTTTGTCAGCGATCGCATTCTGGTGATGAATCAGGGCAAAATTGAAGAAATTGGCCCCGCGGAAAGGGTTTACAACCACCCCACCCGTGACTACACCCGTCAATTGGTTCGTGCCATCCCAGATGCCACGCTGGAAGATATTCAAGTCCGGCAATCTCGTCGCCTCATAGCAGTGGAGTCCTAAAGTACAATGGAGCACTTTGCTGCTCAACACTGTCTTGCTCAACACTGTCCAGTTAGTTTCTAGCAACTCAGTATTTTGAGCTTAAGTATGCCCAGGGACTCTGCTGTGTGCTTCCCTGGAGCACACGGGCATACTAACTCCATGAACAAGCTGAGATTGCAGGATCATTAATATGGGCACAGCAGATTTAACTGATACTCCCCCTGGTTATCGTTGGGTGGAGCAAATCTACACAGGTACTAAAACAAGGGTTTATCGGGCTGTGCCATTAGCAAACGCAGATGGCAAGCTTTGCTCTGTGGTGATTAAGCTGCTGCAACAAGATTATCCTTCTTTTAACGATCTATTACAATTTCGCAATCAATACACGATCGCCAAAAACTTAAATATTCCAGGTGTTATCCGTCTCTACAGCCTAGAGTCCTATCGCAATAGTTATGCTCTGGTGATGGAAGATTTTGGCGGTATTTCCTTACGAGAGTGGATGGCTAGGAGCGTAGGAGAGGGCGAGAGGGCAAGAGTTGGGAATGTGTTAGCGATCGCTCTACAAATTGCTGACATTCTGCATGAGTTGCATCAGAATCATGTAATCCACAAAGATATTAAGCCTGACAACATTCTGATCCATCCGGAAACCCAACGGGTCAAACTAATCGACTTCAGCATTGCCTCGCTGTTGCCGAAAGAAACACAAGAGATTAAAAACCCGAACGGTTTGGAAGGCACACTCGCTTATCTGGCACCCGAACAAACTGGGCGAATGAATCGTGGCATTGATTACCGGGCAGATTTTATGCCTTGGGCGTAACGCTGTTTGAATTATTAACGGGACAATTACCCTTCCCCGCATCTGACCCAATGGAATTGGTGCACTGTCATCTGGCAAAACAGCCTCCCCGGATAGATAAGCTCTCTCCCCAAATTCCTGGGGTGCTGTCCGATATTGTTGGCAAACTGATGGCCAAAAATGCCGAAGACCGCTATCAAAGTGCTTTGGGATTGCAGCATGATTTGCAGATTTGCCTGACTCAATTGCGGGAAACCGGTCAAATTGAACTGTTTGCGATCGCCACACACGATGTCAGCGATCGCTTCTTGATTCCTGAAAAGCTCTATGGTCGCGAAACTGAGGTGCAGACTTTATTAGATGCCTTCGATCGCGTAGCATCTCCGCAGGAGAATCGAATCGCTGCGGCAACCTCTGAACTGATGTTAGTTGCTGGCTTTTCTGGCATTGGCAAAACGGCAGTGGTGAATGAGGTTCATAAGCCAATTGCCCGACAGCGTGGCTACTTCATCAAAGGTAAGTTTGACCAGTTCAACCGCAATATTCCCTTCTCTGCCTTTGTCCAAGCCTTTCGCGATTTAATGGGGCAATTGCTTTCTGAATCCGATCTCCAGAGGCAAACCTGGAAAACCAGTATTCTTGAGTCTCTGGGAGACAATGCCCAGTTAATCATCGACGTGATTCCTGAACTGGAACACATCATTGGATCTCAACAGCCCGCACCCGAACTATCGGGCACTGCGGTCCAGAACCGATTTAACTTTCTATTTCAGAAATTTATCCAAGTTTTTACTGCACCAGAGCATCCCTTAGTGATGTTTTGGATGATTTACAGTGGGCAGATTCAGCATCACTGAAGTTAATGCAATTGCTCATGAGTGAATCACAAATGGGTTATTTGCTGCTAATTGGAGCTTACCGGGATAACGAAGTCTTTGCGGTACACCCCTTGATGCTGACTCTAGAGGAGATAGGCAAAACTGAAGCAACAGTGAATACAATCACTCTAAAGCCACTATCTCACAACAGTTTGAATCAGTTAGTGGCAGATACGCTCACCTGTGCGATCGGTTCAGCCCAACCCTTGACAGAATTGGTGTATCAAAAAACCAAGGGTAATCCCTTTTTTGCTACGCAGTTTCTCAAAGCCCTGCATCAAGATCAACTGATTACTTTCGATACTCAAGCCAGGCACTGGCAATGTGACATTACTCAAGTA